>JAWOJD010000023.1:0-7544 GCA_046484355.1 Thiobacillus sp. | reverse complement strand
GCAACAAGTAAGAGTGCAATTGCGCCAGCCATTACTCAACTCCCTTTTGAACACCCTCCTGCTTCGATAGTAGGAAATGGTACGCAGTTGAATAGCCGGCAGTTGATTTGAAACAGAAATTTACGATACGGGCAGGCAGCAGGGCATAAGCCCAGCCCCATGGGTTGACTGACCGGGGCTTACTTCCCCAGCCCCTTGGCAAGCAAGGCCGCCACGGTTTCATTGATTGCGGTGCCGCTCGCTGCGGCCAGGGTCTGAATCTGCTTCACCAGGTCCGCATCGAGTTTCACCGCAAACGGGATCAACCCCTGCGCCTGATCGAGCTTGCGCTGATCGCGGCGCGACACGCCTAGATTGGCGGCACTGCCAAAACGATCCGGCGTACCGGCCTGTTTCATCTGACCTGTAATTTTCAGGCCTTCGTTTCTATCAAGATCGCTTTTCTTCATGGGGTTTCCTGGAATGCCTGGTTACTTCGGTGCAATGGCTGATGCCATCAGGGAGCGGCCTGCGTCTTCGGCGCAGAACCGGTGACAGCATAAGCGATGGCGGAACGCTGCGGGCGATTCGCCGCCTGGCGACGCGTTCACGTCGTCCCAAGGCGCGCGCGCAGCGCATGACGCAGCGCAGCGTTCGCCTGGTCCCGCACTGTTTCAATCCTGCCAAGCATACGGCGCTGCGCGTGTGCACTGATTCGACTGATGTCATCGACCACCAGAATATGCTGGCCTGCAAAGGCATTCGCATACGCCGCCTTGAACGCACGGGACACCTGCCGGATCGGGTCCACCTCCTGCGCATCGAATTTCTCGCAGAAGAATTCGTAGCACACCAAAGGCCGGCCGTAGCTGAGCCGGCATCCCGACCCCGGCACGTCCCATCCCGCGCTCACGCTGTAGTCATCCACCCGTGCGCCCAGCACAAATCGCAGAAAATCACTGTCGATGCTTTCCCTGCACAACCCCTCCTTGCAGCACACGTCAGAGCAGCGCGCACAGGGATTTTCGTCCAGCAGCGCCGCCAGGCTTTGCAAAACGGATTCCACCTCGATATGCACTTCCCGGATTTGATGCAGGTGCTCACTGAACACCCTGTCCGCCAGCACTCGCGCCCTGCTTGTCTGTTTCATGGTCATGGCGCCCACTCTACGCCTTCAGCCTCAGGCATTCGGCATGTTTCCGGGAAACAGATGGCACATCCACCTCCATCTGACAACGGCACTAAATTAGCATAAGCCCATATTCTGTTATGCTTTCTGGCTAGGCGCTGCTTGCAGGGTCTTGACCACTCGACTGAGTATGACTCAACAACAAATCAGGGAATCAAGCATATGAAAGCGAATACCGTTCTTCTCACCCTCGTTCTCACCCTCGGTCTGGCAGCCTGTGGCCAGGACAAGGGAGCGGAGACTGTTGCTGACGCGCCTGCGCCCGCCGCCCCAATGGAAGCCGCCGCACCGGCCATGCCGGAAAGCACCGACATCGTTGCCGCAGTTGGAGGCGAAGTCGACGCGCAGGGCCTGTATGGCGCCAAATGTGCCATGTGCCACGGCAAGACGGGTGAAGGCGTTGCCGGCAATCCCAAGCTGACCGGTCTGACTCACGCCGACATCGCATCGCGCCTGAAGGATTACCGTGACGGCAAGCAACTGGGCCCCAAAACCGCAGTCATGGCTGCAACGGCCAAGTCCCTGACGGATGATCAGATCGCCGCGCTGTCGACCTATCTGGGCGAGTAAATTCCCCTTCGACAACCGTGGGTGACTGCGATGCAGCCGCCCTCGGCTCGAACCAGAAGCCTCCGCGAGCGGAGGCTTTCTTTCGCCCGCCGCACGCGCGGCAAGCCTGTTTACTCGGATCGGGACGGCGACAGGCTGACGATGACCGCGCCGCCCTCTTTCCGCTCCACCACGAGCGCGCCTTGCTTGTGAGCGTCGTCCAGAATCTTTCCAAACGCGCTGTAACCGTATTCCGACTCGCTGAACCCGGGATGGACGCGCTTGATGGTGTTCTTGATCAGCGACGCTGATATGGTGCCCTCGCCGCCCCGATCCGCCATCAACTGCTCAAGCGTGCTCACCACGAGTTCAATCGCGCGGTTCTTCTTGTCCTCGGGGCTGGGTTCGACCTTGGCCGCAGTTTGGCCTTCGTTATCCATCGCTGTCTTGTCGACCACCGGCCGGCCACGTCGCCTGCTCGGGCTCGCGGGCTTGGCGACACTGCCAGTCGCCTCCTTTGCGGCGGGCTCCTTGACCGGCCTGACCTTCGCGGCGGTTTTCTTGGCGGGCGCTTTGGCAGCTGTCTTGGCCTGCGCTGGCTTGAGTGGCACCAGATCTTCGTAAAAAATGAACTCGTCGCAATTGCCGATCAGCAGCGACGATGCCGAGCCGCGCACGCCGATGCCGATCACGCTCTTGCCGTTTTCCTTCAGCTTGGAGATCAGCGGCGAAAAGTCCGAATCGCCGCTGATAATCACAAAGGCATCGATGTGCGACTTGGTGTAACAGAGGTCGAGCGCATCCACCACCATGCGGATATCCGCCGAATTCTTCCCCGACTGCCGCACATGCGGAATCTCGATCAGTTCGAACGCCGCCTCGTGCAGATCCCGCTTGTACTCCTTGTAGCGGTCCCAGTCGCAGTAGGCCTTCTTCACCACAATGCTGCCCTTGAGCAGCAGCCGTTCGAGCAGCGGGCGAATCCTGAAATCCGGGTAGTTGTTTTCCTTCAACCCGATCGCCACGTTTTCAAAATCGCAAAACACGGCAAAGTTGTGAGTGTCGGGTATCGCCATGGGGTCTTCCTCCGGAGTGGGTGCGGCTTGAGCAGCCGGGTCGTTTGATGTGGACAAGGGGCACAGGGCTGTCCCCTGCTTATTTCTGTTTGCAGTCTTACCACTGACGGCATCATGCCATGGCATCCGGCCAGGCTTCACATTTGCCGCGGTCGATCATCGCGAGCGCTTCTCCTCGCACATGCTCTGGTCCGCCAGTTCGCATGCTGCTTCGAGTCCCGCTGCGAAATTGTCAAAGTTCAACACATCCATTGTCACTCCACCTATTCATGCCGGTATCAATATAACCCCAGCCATGCCTTGCGGCCAGGTTGACACGAAGACACGGGATTCCGCAGGAAGGCATTCTGGCAGCCCGCTTTCGGCCAGCGCCTCACCATGCGGCATAATTCGCATTCAGAAAACTTCACCCATCGGCCTCGCGACACAACGGCCGACTCAATTTGCAGGTCGAACCATGCTGTCTTCCATCGAACACCGCCTTGCCGCCGAGATCGCGGCCAAACCTGCGCAGATTGCTGCGGCCATTGCCCTGCTGGACGAGGGGGCGACGGTGCCGTTCATCTCGCGCTATCGCAAGGAGGCGACGGGCGGCCTGGACGACGCGCAGCTGCGCATGCTGGAAGACCGACTGCGCTACCTGCGCGAGCTGGAAGACCGCCGCGCGACGATCATCGCGTCGATCACCGAACAGGACAAGATGACGCCCGAACTGTTGAAGGCGATCTCGCTGGCCGAGGACAAGACCCATCTCGAAGACCTCTACCTGCCCTACAAACCGAAGCGGCGCACCAAGGTGCAGATCGCGCAGGAGGCGGGGCTGGAGCCGCTGGCCGACGCCCTGCTGGCCAACCCGCTGCTGAACCCAGACGAGGAAGCAGCGGCCTACCTGCGCGAGCCCTTCACCACCGAGCAGGGTGACAATCCCGGCGTTGCGGACTCCAAGGCCGCGCTCGACGGCGCGCGACAGATCCTGATGGAGCGTTTCTCCGAAGAGGCAAGCGTGCTGCAATCGCTGCGCGACTACGTGCAGGAACACGGGGGCGTCGAGTCCAAGGTGCGCGAGGGCAAGGAAGCGGCGGCGGAAAAATACGCCGACTATTTTGATTATTCGGAATCCATCGGCACCCTGCCCTCGCACCGCGCGCTGGCGCTTTTCCGCGGCCGGCGCGAGGATCTGCTCGATGTTCGGCTGCGCCTGGACAGCGAAGAAAAGCGGCCTGCCTGGAGCGCACCGCACAATCCCTGCGAGACGCGCATCGCCAGCCGCTTCGGCATCCAGGACCAGAGCCGCCCGGCCGACCGCTGGTTGATGGACACCGTGCGCTTCACCTGGCGCGTGAAGAGTTTCATACACCTGGAGCTGGAACTGATGGGCGCGCTGCGCGACCGTGCCGAGACCGAGGCCATCCACGTGTTCGCGCGCAACCTCAAGGCCCTGCTGCTGGCCGCGCCGGCCGGCCCGCGCGTGACGATGGGACTCGACCCCGGCATCCGCACCGGGGTGAAAGTCGCGGTGACGGACGAAACCGGCAAGGCGCTCGACACCGCCACCGTCTACCCGCATCAGCCGCGCAACGACTGGGACGGTGCGCTACACACGCTCGCCAAGCTCGCCGAGAAACATCTCGTGGCGGTGATCGCCATCGGCAACGGCACCGCCTCGCGCGAAACCGACAAGCTGGCGCGCGACCTGATCAGGCTGCGACCCGAACTCAAAATGACCAGCGTGGTGGTGTCCGAGGCCGGCGCGTCAGTCTATTCCGCGTCCGAATTCGCCTCGCGTGAATTGCCCGACATGGATGTCTCGCTGCGTGGCGCGGTTTCCATCGCGCGCCGCCTGCAAGACCCGCTGGCCGAGCTGGTGAAGATCGACCCCAAGTCGATCGGCGTCGGCCAGTACCAGCACGACGTCAGCCAGTTCCAGCTGGCGCGTTCGCTCGATGCGGTTGTGGAAGACTGCGTCAACGCCGTGGGCGTCGACGTCAACACGGCGTCAGTGCCCTTGCTAACGCGCGTCTCTGGCCTCTCCAACAGCGTGGCGCAGGCCATCGTCACCCACCGCGAATCTGTCGGCCGATTTGCCAGCCGGGCCCAACTGCTCGACGTGCCGCGCCTGGGCGCCAAGACCTTCGAGCAGGCGGCCGGCTTCCTGCGCATCATGGACGGCGACGATCCGCTCGACGCCTCCGCCGTCCACCCCGAATCGTATCCGCTGGTGCAGCGCATCCTTGGCGACATCCAGCAGGACATCAAGGGCGTGATCGGCAACAGCCGCCTGCTGAAGTCGCTCGATCCGTCGAAATACAGCGACGAGAAATTCGGCGTCCCCACCATCAGCGACATCCTCAGCGAACTAGAAAAACCCGGTCGCGACCCGCGCCCCGAGTTCACCACCGCAAGCTTCAGGGAAGGCGTGGAAAAGCTGGCCGACCTCAAGCCCGACATGATCCTGGAAGGCGTCGTCACCAACGTGGCCGCATTCGGCGCGTTCGTCGACATCGGCGTGCATCAGGACGGCCTGGTCCACATCTCCGCCCTCGCCAACACCTTCGTCAAGGACCCGCACGCCGTGGTCAAGGCCGGGCAGATCGTGAAGGTCAAAGTGCTGGAAGTGGACGAGAAGCGCAAACGCATCGCGCTGACGATGCGGCTGGCCGATGCGGCAGACAGGACAAGCGAGAAGCCACAAGCGTCCCCGCGGCCGCAGCGCGACAATCGTGGCCAGGGCAAGCCGGCAGGTGGGAAGCCGAACCGTGCGCCCGCCTCGGCGCCGGTGTGGGGCGCCATGGCAGCCGCGTTTTCGAAACTGAAGGGGTGAGGTCGGCTGCCCGTTTGGCTACAGGCAAGACCTGACCCGAAGTTGTGCGGGATGATCGACCCAGGCTCCTTCAGTGTTGATCCTTGCACGCATAGTCATACATGGCAGAGGCTGATTGGTTTTTCGGAACCGGCAGGCCGACATAAGCCAAATCATACGTAAGCAGCATTCTGTTTTTGCAATCGTATTCGGCCAGGAACACATAGTTCGCCTGTTTCGAGCGGATCATGGCCGTTTCCGGATTACCGGTCCGCGGTATTTTTTCTGCGTACCACCCATCGCCAAGTTCATCCCAGGCGAGCACATGCGCTGAACAGGCCAGCCCGAGCATCATTGCCCACGATATCCTCAGCAAGCGCATCAGGAATGCAGTCTTCCGGTCATGGTGCCCAGCCCTGACTTTCGAATGTCACGCCGGCTCGCCGCCACAAAATCCGCAGGGTCCGCCTTGATTTCCCGGCAAACACGCTGCCCCGCTGATTCAGAAAACGGCCCGAAGCCGCCCCCTTTGGTTCGGTCGTGCTTTCCCAATTGTCGTTAGTCAGTCGCTGCAGCCAGCTTGTTGCGCAACGATGCAATCACCGGCTCGGCGTATTCCTGCATCTCGGGTGGAATCACCTCGAACAGATATTCGAGATCGTCCAGGGCTGCCTCGATTTCCGCACGCCGGGTCAATCCGGGCAAGGCGAGCGCGATATCGTGCAAGGTGCGGTAGGGTGTTATGCCTGACATCGAATGACCTCCTTATCCTCAGGTAACGAGCATTGTGCGCGCGGACCGGTTCGATATGTAGAAGTTGTCCGGCCCTGTTTGTTCCCGGTTGATTTCACGGATTTATTCGCGCTACTCGGGCTGCGCATCAAAACCGCACGCCTTGCAGTAGCTCCCATGCACATGGGTAAGCGCATTGCAGCGGCTGCAGGCCCGGAACTGCGCGGTCCCGCAGGCCGGGCAATACTGGCTGTCGGGCGGCAGCTGCTGGCCGCACGCCTGGCAGAGCCCCTTGGCGATGCGCCTCTACAGCAGTTTGTGGTGCGAAAAGAGCTTCTTCTGGAACAGGTAGATCAGAGCAAACGCCGCGACGATTGCCGCGACGATCACCAGGTAGTGCCAGATGGCGACGAGCTTGAACGACTCCAGCAGCTCGATGACCTGTCGCAGCAGCTGGCGCGGGATGATGTCGTAGACCAGCTCGGCGATCTTGAAGAACACCGGAATGAACGCGACCACCAGAAGGTGCGAGGGACACCAGGGTCTGGAACGGGCGGCTGGCCGCGATGCTCTTCGCGTTCCAGAAGTAGAAGACCGCGAGCAGCGGCAGCAGGAACAGCATCTCCATCCCCAGGCGCTCGGCCGGGTACCAGAAATTCATCCGGCGCAGCTCGTCCCGCAAGGCGGTGCGCTGGGTATCGGATATGTTCGCCGCCAGGGAAAACAGCGTATCAAAAGGATCGGCGCCTGAGGTTTCCCCACGAATCACACAGCCATGGCGCGATTGATTGCGGAGCTCACCTGACTTCGCAGCACATGCCAGCTTGGCCAAGCGCTTTTGAGTTTTCGCAACAACGTTGGCGAATCAATCACACGCTTTGCCAGCATCATCACCGACAGTTCCGCCCGGTCTTTACGGTTCGTGCTCATCAACTGCAGATGTAATTGCGCGCTCTTTGCGGCCTCGCCAATCAGTCGTTTGGCCATGTGCGCGATATGACCGATCAGCAGCAGCGCTTGCAGGCGCGGCTGTCCATGGCTTCTCGACAAAGCCAGTCCCGCACCCAGAACGATATTCTTCGTGTCCCGGAATTCCTCCTCGATGCGCATGCGCTGGGCGTACAGCCTGACGATCGCCTCAGCACTCAAGTGCGAAAGACCAGGTGAACAGCTCAACAACCAGGGTTCACGGTAGCGGGATGCGATCTTGCGGGCGCTG
>JAWOJD010000077.1:0-23060 GCA_046484355.1 Thiobacillus sp. | reverse complement strand
GATTGGCGCGAAGCACGTCTGATGGAAAGCCCTGTGCAGGATTGCTGATCGTAGGCCGGGGGTAGCCCGGCGGCTAGTCACTTTCTTTTGTTTCGCCAAAAGAAAGTAACCAAAGAAAAGGCGCCCCCAACATCCCCGAATTCCCGAAAATCGAGCCTGACGGGTGGGCGGCAAAGAACTCGCCCCGCTTTATTTGTATTTCAAAGGTGAGCGGGGCTCAAACACCTTTGCCGCTGATCCACCCGGCAGGCTCAATTTTCGGCGTGGCTGTAAGGGGAGCATAGTCAAAACCAGTTTGACTATGCGCAGCCGTCGCGAACCAGATCGAGCGCTTCGCAGTGAGCTCACCCAAGTACACAAACCGTCCTGTCATCACCGCTCTGGTTTTGATGTTCTTCCCCTTACAGACCCGCCGAAGATCAAGTGTGGCGGGTGGATCAGCGGCAAAGGTGTTTGAGCCTTACCCACAAAAAACAAAATTAAAACAACACGGCGGGGCGAGTTCTTTGCCGCCCACCCGACGCGCTTGATCTTCGGGAATTCGGGTATGTCGGGGTCGCCTTCTTTTGTTTGCTTTTCTTGGCGAGACAAGAAAAGTAACTAGCTGCCGGGCTACCCCCGGCCAACGGTCAACAGCCCTGTGAAGGTTTAACCGCTAAACGTGCTGCGCGCCAACATTTAACTGGATTGCTTCGCTGCGCTCGCAACGACGGATCGGGGATCACGCGCTCACAGCGTCTGGACGAACCCCAATACCTCCGCCGCATGCCCCGGTGCCTTCAACCCGCGCCAGCTCTTCACCAGCTTGCCATTCACATCGAACACAAAGGTGCTGCGCTCAACGCCGCGCACCTGCTTGCCGTACATGTTTTTCAGCTTCATCACACCGAACAGTTCGCAGGCCTTTTCATCGGTGTCGGCGAGGAGTTCGAACGGAAATCCGAATTCGGCTTTGAAGCCTTCGTGCGACTTCAGACTGTCGCGCGAGACGCCGACGACAATCGTATTCGTCTTGGCGAAGTCGCCATACAGATCACGGAATTCCTGACCTTCGAGAGTGCAGCCCGAGGTGTTGTCCTTGGGGTAGAAGTAGACGACGACGTTCCTGCCGCGATGCTCGGACAGCCTGAAGGGGGCATTGCCGGTGGACGGCAGTTCGAAGTCGGTGATTTCGGGTTCGCTCATGGTTTGGTTTTCCTTAACGGGTGGAGGATTTCAGCAGCACGATGACGGCACCGGCGCCGCCGTCGACGGTGCGTGCCTGGCAGAACGCGAGCACGTCTTCGCGTTGGGTGAGCCAGTGACGCACCTTGTTTTTCAGTACCGGCAGGCGGTTCTTCGAGCCGTGGCCCTTGCCGTGGATGATGCGCACGCAGCGCCGGTCGTCCTTCATGCAGCGGTTGAGAAAGGCGGCGAGTGCAACGCGTGCTTCGTCGCCGGTGTGGCCGTGCAGGTCGAGTTCGCCCTGGATCACCCAGCCGCCGCGCCGCAGTTTTCGCAGCGCAGCTGTGGGTACGCCGGGGCGCGAAAAAACCAGCTCCTCGCCGGTGGAGAGCGCCGCTTCCCAATCCCACGGGTCGGACAGCGCATCGACCAGGACCTGCTGCTCGTCGCGCAGGCGCTGGCGGGCGATGGGCTTGGGGCGCGGACGCGCAAGGTCCGCGCGGTTGGAGGGGGGCAGGGGAACGACGTCGGCGACGGCGCGGCGAAACAGCATGGCGCCGTCCTCCGGCGCCTTGGGCTTATGCGGCGCCTGGTGAAGCGAGACCGGCGCCGTGGCCTGCTCGCGCAGGGCGCGGCGCATGCGGGCCAGCGCCTCGAACGAGGCGGGGGTCAGCGCACTGCCGCGGGCGCGCTTCATGCCGGATCACCGTCTGGCCCGGGCTGCGCTCAGGCCTTGCCGAGCGCGTCCAGGTAGCGCTCGGCGTCGAGCGCGGCCATGCAGCCGGTGCCGGCGCTGGTGACGGCCTGGCGGTAGATGTGGTCCTGCACGTCGCCGGCGGCGAACACGCCTTCGATGCTGGTGGCGGTGGCATTGCCGTTGCGGCCCGAGCGGGTGACGATGTAGCCGCCTTCGAGTTCGACCTGGCCTGCGAAGATGTCGGTGTTGGGCTTGTGGCCGATGGCGATGAAGATGCCGGTCAGCGCGATGTCCTTGGTGCTGCCGTCCTTGGTGCTCTTGATGCGCATGCCGGTGACGCCGGTCTTGTCGCCCAGCACTTCGTCCAGCGTATGGTCGAGTTCAAGGCTGATCTTGCCTTCCTTGACCTTTTCCATCAGGTGGTCGACCAGGATTTTCTCGGACTTGAAGGTGTCGCGGCGGTGCACCAGGGTGACGTGGCTGGCAATGTTGGCGAGATACAGCGCTTCTTCGACCGCGGTGTTGCCGCCGCCGATGACGGCGACGTCCTGGTTCTTGTAGAAGAAGCCGTCACAGGTGGCGCAGCCCGACACGCCCTTGCCCATGAAGGCCTCTTCGGACGGCAGGCCGAGGTACATGGCCGAGGCGCCGGTGGCGATGATCAGCGCGTCGCAGGTGTAGGTGCCGGAGTCGCCAATCAGGGTGAACGGCTTTTCGGTCAGCTTCGCGGTGTGGATCTGGTCGAAGATGATCTCGGTCTTGAAGCGTTCGGCATGGCGCTGGAAGCGGTCCATCAGTTCGGGGCCCTGCACGCCGTCGACGTCGGCCGGCCAGTTGTCGACTTCGGTGGTGGTCATCAGCTGGCCGCCTTGCTGCATGCCGGTGATGACGACCGGGGAAAGGTTGGCGCGCGCGGCGTAGACGGCGGCCGAATATCCGGCGGGGCCGGAACCGAGGATGATCAGTTTGTGATGTGCAGTGCTCATGGTCTGTGTCCGGTGAGGGGGAAAGCGGTCTATTCTAACCAAACTTGGCGACGGCAATTCCATGCTGCCGCGCCGGTATAATCCCGTTCACCCTTGCTTGTTAAGTTCTCATGGCACGTCCTGCTTCCCGTCCGTCCACGCCTTTGTCGCCCCGTATGCAGCGCCTGCTGCGCGAAGCCCGTGCCTTGCTGGTGGGATTTGCCGCGTTGCTGCTGGCCGCGATCCTGCTGACCCACAGCGCGGATGACCCGGGTTTCAGCACCACCGGTGATGGCGGCGCGCTCCAGAATCTGGGCGGGCGGGCAGGTGCCTGGCTGTCGGATCTGATGTTGATGGTGTTTGGCGTGTCTGCCTGGTGGTGGGTGCTGCTGGCGCTGGCCTATGCTATCCACATTTTTCGCCATCTCGACGAGACGCCGCTGGCAGGTGCGCGGCATCGCTGGATCCGGCTGGGCGGGTTTGGCATGCTGCTGCTGGCCAGCTCCGGCGTGGAATGGCTGCGCGCCTGGCACTGGACGATCGCGCTCCCGGATGCGCGCGGCGGCGTGCTGGGCGCCTATGTGGGAGAAGGCTCGAGCGCGCTGGTGGGATTTACCGGGAGTTCGCTGATCCTGCTGCTGTTGATGGCGCTGGGATTCAGCCTGTTCAGCGGGATGTCATGGCTGAGCATGGCCGAACGGAGCGGCGAATGGGTGGAGCGGGTGTGGGCGAAGTCCCTTCAGACCTGGCAGGCTTATCGCGATCGCAAACTGGGTGAAGTGGCGCTGCAAAAGCGTGAAGAAAAAGTGTCGGTGGAAAAGCTGAAACGCGTCGAAGCGCCGCCGATCCGCATCGATCCTGTGATGAAGGCCGTTCCGCAATCGCCCCGGGCCAGTACCGAAAAGCAGGCGCCGCTGTTCTCCGACCTGCCCGATTCGCCCTTGCCGCCGCTGCATCTGCTCGACCCGGCGGACGAGGCGGTGGAAACCGCCAGCGCCGAAGCGCTGGAATACACGTCGCTGATGATCGAACGCAAGCTGGCCGAGTTCGGCGTCGAGGTCAAAGTGGTGTCGGCCTCGCCCGGCCCGGTCATCACGCGCTACGAAATCGAGCCGGCGATGGGGGTGAAAGGCAGCCAGATCGTCAATCTGGCAAAGGATCTGGCGCGCACGCTGTCGGTCATCAGCATCCGCGTGGTCGAGGCGATCCCCGGCAAGCACACCATGGGGCTGGAGATTCCCAATCCCAAGCGGCAGATCGTGCGCTTGTCCGAAATTCTCGGTTCCAAGTCCTATAACGACAGCGCAAGCCCGTTGACCGTGACCTTGGGCAAGGATATTTCAGGCAACCCGGTGGTGGCCGATCTGGGCAAGATGCCGCATCTGCTGGTGGCGGGCACCACCGGTTCGGGCAAGTCGGTCGGCGTCAACGCGATGATTCTGTCGCTGGTCTACAAATCCGACCCCAGCGCCGTGCGCATGATCATGGTCGATCCCAAGATGCTGGAGTTGTCGATTTACGAAGGGATTCCGCATCTGCTGGCGCCGGTGGTCACGGATATGAAGCAGGCGGCGAGTGCGCTCAACTGGTGCGTGGGTGAGATGGAACGGCGCTACAAGCTGCTGTCGGCCGTCGGCGTGCGAAACCTGGCCGGCTACAACCAGAAAGTGCGCGATGCCAAGAAGGCCGGTACGCCGCTGATGCATCCGTTCAGCCTGACGCCGGACAATCCCGAGCCGCTTGAACCGATGCCGATGATCGTGGTGATGATCGACGAGTTGGCCGACCTGATGATGGTGGTTGGCAAGAAGGTCGAGGAACTCATCGCACGGCTGGCCCAGAAAGCACGCGCGGCGGGCATTCACCTGATTCTGGCGACCCAGCGGCCGTCGGTCGATGTCATCACCGGCCTGATCAAGGCCAACATCCCGACCCGCATCGCCTTCCAGGTATCCAGCAAGATCGACTCGCGCACGATTCTCGACCAGATGGGCGCCGAGGCACTGCTGGGGCAGGGCGACATGCTCTATCTGCCGCCTGGGTCCGGCTTGCCGCAGCGAGTGCATGGCGCCTTTGTCTCGGATAACGAGGTCCATCGCGTCGTCGATTACCTGAAGTCACTGGGCGAGCCCGACTATATCGAAGGCGTGCTCGAATCGCCCGAAGAAGCGGGCGAGGGCGGCGAATTCGGCGAGGCGGCTGCGGAGTCTGATCCACTTTACGACCAGGCGGTCGCCTATGTGCTGAAGTCGCGCCGCGCGTCGATTTCATCGGTGCAGCGTCAGTTGCGCATCGGCTATAACCGCGCCGCCCGCATGATCGAGGACATGGAGCGCGCCGGGCTGGTGTCGTCGATGCAGAGCAACGGAAACCGCGAAGTGCTGGCGCCTGGAGGCGATGCATGAATTTCTTTGCGCTGATCCCCGCAGCAGGCTCCGGCTCGCGCATGGGCGGGAAAATCGAAAAACAATATATCCCGCTCAACTCGGTCCCCATGATCGCGCATGCGATGATGGTGCTGGCGCGCGAACCGCGCATTACCAAGCTGTTTGTGGTGTTGTCGCCCACCGACAAACGCTGGAGCAACTACGAGTGGAAGGGTTGGGAAGAGCGCATCGAGGTGTTGCGCTGTGGCGGCGCCACCCGAGCCGAGACCGTGTTGAATGGCCTGGAGGCCATGGCCAGGGTCTGCGCCGCCGACGACTGGGTGCTGGTGCACGATGCCGCGCGCCCCTGTTTACCCGATGAAATGCTGGACAAGTTGCTGGACGAAGTCGCCGATGATCCGGTTGGCGGCCTGCTGGCCGTTCCGGTGGCCGACACCCTGAAACGTGCCACAACCGATCCCGCAACCGGCGTGCGGGTTGAAACCACCGTATCGCGTGCCGGCCTGTGGCAGGCCCAGACGCCGCAGATGTTCCGTCACGGCAAGCTGGTCGAAGCCCTGCGCGCTGCCGGCAGCGACATGACCGACGAAGCCTCGGCCATCGAACAGCTCGGCCTGCAGCCCAAATTGGTCGAGTCCGACAGCCGCAACCTCAAGGTCACCTATCCGCAGGACCTGGAGCTCGCAAGCCTGATCCAGGGGAAACTGAATGAGTGATGTCCGCGTCGGCCACGGTTTCGACGTCCATGCCTTCGCGCAGAACCGCAAGCTCATCATCGGCGGCGTCGACATTCCTTACGATCTGGGGCTGGCTGGCCATTCCGACGCCGACGTGCTGCTGCACGCCATCTGCGACGCGCTGCTGGGGGCGGCGGGGCTGGGCGATATCGGCCGTCATTTTCCTGACACCGATGCTACGTTTTCCGGTATCGACAGCCGCATCCTGCTGCGGCAAGTCGCCGGGCAACTGCAGCAGCGCAACTGGCGCGTTGGAAACGTCGACGCCACCGTCATCGCCCAGGCCCCCAAAATGGCGCCGCACATTGCACGGATGACGGCGCACATCGCGGACGACCTCGGCATCGCCATCGACCGTGTCAACGTCAAGGCCACCACCACCGAAAAACTGGGCTTCACCGGGCGCGGCGAAGGCATCGCCGCCGAAGCAGTGTGCCTGATCGCGCGTGACTGAGACAACAGCTGCCGAGACTGAATCGCTGCGGCTGTTTTTTGCCCTGTGGCCGGACGAGGCCACCCGCGACGCGCTGAATCACACCGGCAAGTGGCTGCACAAACATTGGGGCGGACGCCGGATGCGTGCTGACACACTGCATCTCACCCTGGTTTTTCTCGGCCGGACGCCCGTCGGTCAACTCGATGCCTTGTTCGACAGGGTAGATTCTCTTCATGGCAGCGCATTCGAACTGACGCTCGATCAACCCGGATACTGGCGGCACAACCGCATCGTCTGGCTGGGGGCAAGCCAGCCGCCCTCGCAACTTGGCGCACTGGTGAGCGGATTGAATACTGCCGTTCAGCAATCGGGCATTCCTTTCGATGCGCGCCCACATGTGCCGCACGTCACCCTGCTGCGCAACACCGCAGGCGGCGAGATGCCCCCATGCAAGCCTGTGCACTGGCCGGGGCGTGATTTCGTGCTGGTTGCGTCTCGGCCAGAAGCCGACGGCGCGCACTACGAAGTGCTTCGGCGCTGGCCGTTGAGATGATCGTATGCAAAAAAGCCTGGCCTACAGTCGACAGCAACGCATCGTTTCGGTTATGATCCGCCCCGCATTAGGCGCGTAGCTCAGCTGGTTAGAGCACCACCTTGACATGGTGGGGGTCGTTGGTTCGAGTCCAATCGCGCCTACCAATTTTATTGGTCGGTTAATGAACCGGTCTTATCGGGGGCTAAGCCCCTCTGGAGGTTGCGAAATGTCACCGCGAACTAGCACGGTTGTCTTTGGATAAACCCGGCGCATCGCAGTTCGCAGACAGTCTGCAATCTTTCAACAAGCAGTATCCAAAAGCGCGGCCGGTCCGCGCTTTTTTTGTTTCTGGAGTTTGAGTATGGTCAACGTCACGCTTCCCGATGGTTCTGTTCGACAGTTTGATGTCCCGGTCACCGTTTCCCAGGTCGCAGCTAGCATTGGCGCCGGGCTGGCCAAGGCTGCGCTCGCCGGGCGGGTGGACGGCAAGCTGGTTGATACCAGCCATGTAATCGATGCAGACACGCAACTCTCCATCGTCACCGACAAGGATGCAGACGGCCTCGACATGATCCGCCATTCCAGTGCCCACCTGCTGGCTTACGCGGTGAAGACGCTCTTTCCCGACGCACAGGTCACCATCGGCCCGGTGATCGACGACGGCTTTTACTACGATTTCGCCTACAAGCGCCCGTTCACGCCGGAAGATCTGGTCGCGATCGAGAAGAAAATGGCCGAACTGGCCAAGAAGGACATCCCGGTGGTGCGCAGCGTGATGCCGCGCGACGAGGCGGTGACGTTCTTCAAGGAGATGGGCGAGGTCTACAAGGCCGAGATCATCGCGTCGATCCCAACCAACGAGGATATTTCCTTGTACCGGGAAGGCGATTTCATCGACCTGTGTCGAGGCCCGCACGTCCCGTCGACCGGAAAGCTCAAGCATTTCAAGCTGATGAAGCTGGCCGGCGCCTATTGGCGCGGAGACTCGAAGAACGAAATGCTGCAGCGCATCTACGGTACGGCATGGGCGAAAAAGGATGACCTCGAAGCCTACCTGCACCGGCTGGAGGAAGCGGAGAAGCGCGACCACCGCCGGCTCGCCAAGCTGCTCGACCTGCTTCACATCCAGGATGAGGCGCCGGGCATGGTGTTCTGGCACCCCAAGGGCTGGGTCGTGTGGCAGCAGATCGAACAGTACATGCGGCAGAAGTTTGTCGAATACGGCTATCAGGAAGTGCGCACGCCGGCGGTGATGGACCGTAGCCTGTGGGAAAAATCCGGGCACTGGGAAAATTACCGTGAAAACATGTTCACCACGTCGTCGGAAAACCGCGACTACGCGGTAAAACCGATGAACTGCCCGGGGCACGTCCAGATTTTCAATAGCGGCCTGCACTCCTATCGCGATTTGCCCATGCGCCTGGCCGAATTTGGATCGTGTCATCGCAACGAACCGTCAGGCGCGCTGCATGGCATCATGCGGGTGCGCGCCTTTACCCAGGATGATGCTCACATCTTCTGCACCGAAGACCAGATCGAGCAGGAAGTGGCGGACTTCATCGTGATGCTGCAGAAGTGTTACGTCGACTTCGGCTTCAAGGATGTGCTGGTCAAGCTGTCGACCCGGCCGGACAAGCGCGTGGGATCGGATGAAAGTTGGGACAAGGCGGAAGCCTCGCTGTCCGCAGCGCTGGAGCGAAACGAGCTGGCATTCGATTTGCAGCCGGGGGAGGGTGCGTTCTATGGTCCGAAGATCGAATTCACGCTGAAAGATTCGCTCGGCCGGCTGTGGCAATGCGGCACCATCCAGCTTGATTTCAACCTGCCGGTGCGCCTCGGGGCCGAGTACGTCGACGAAGACAACACCCGCAAGCCGCCGGTCATGCTGCACCGCGCGATTCTGGGATCGATGGAGCGCTTCATCGGCATCCTGATCGAACATCACGCCGGTAATTTTCCATTGTGGCTGGCGCCGGTCCAGGTGATGGTGATGAATATCAGCGAACGCCAGACCGTCTATGTGGAAAAAGTGACACAGGCGTTGCGGCAGGCCGGTATCCGGGCGGTGTCAGACTTGAGTAATAACAAAATTACCTATAAAATCCGCGAACATAGCTTGCAGAAACTGCCTTATCTGCTGGTTGTTGGCGACAAGGAAATGGAAACCGAGGTGGTTTCAGTTCGTGCGCGTGGCAATCAGGATATGGGGCAGTTGAGTCTGGAAGCCTTGATTGCGCGCCTGAAGGACGAAATCCTGACGCGGCAATAATCGATCAGAAACGAGGCGTCGGACTTGATCCTGCGCCTCTCGTTTTATTCAGGGCCTGGCTTTTTGGCTTGGCATTTTCAGCTCAGGCGTTCACGTCGGGCGTTTTTTGGAGTACGGCTCATCGCGACAGAAAAGAAGCAGACACGCATCAATGGTGAAATAACAACCTCTGAGGTGCGTTTGGTCGGAGTGGAAGGCGAACAACTGGGTATCGTGAAAATTTACGATGCGCTGCGTCAGGCTGAAGAAGCTGATCTGGATTTGGTGGAGATTGCCCCTACGGCACAACCGCCCGTGGTCAAGATCATGGACTATGGCAAGTTCAAGTACCAGGAAAGCAAGAAGCAGCACGAAGCCAAGCTGAAGCAGAAACAGGTTCAGATCAAGGAAATCAAGTTCCGTCCGGGTACCGACGAAGGCGATTACCAGATCAAGCTCCGAAACCTGATCAAGTTTCTTGAAGAAGGCGACAAGACCAAGATTACATTGCGTTTTCGGGGCCGCGAGATGGCCCACCAGGAAATTGGCATGAATCAGTTGCGGCGTGTGTCGAATGATCTGGCCGAAATTGCGGTGGTCGAGCAGTTTCCGAAAATGGAAGGCCGCCAGCTGGTGATGATGCTGGCACCGAAGAAGAAGGTTTAAGGTTTCAAGAGACCGGCGTTTCTCGGCCCATCGGGCCTAAACGCCAAACAATACGTGCCGTCGGGTAGGTGAAGCATCCCGCATCGCGGGATCACCTGGCAGCATGAAATAAAAGGAAGCATCATGCCTAAGATGAAGAGCAAGAGCGGCGCCGCCAAGCGGTTCCGTGCGTTGGGTAGCGGCAAGTTCAAGCGCTCGCACGCGTTCATGCGTCACATTCTCACCAAGAAAAGTACCAAGCGTAAGCGTCAGCTGCGTGGTACCGAACCGGTCAATGCCAGCAACCACAAGTCGGTTGCACGCATGTTGCCCTACGCATAAAGGAGAGAAAGCATGCCACGCGTCAAACGGGGCGTAACCGCCCGCGCCAGTCACAAGAGAGTCCTCGATGCCGCCAAAGGCTATCGCGGTCGTCGTAAAAACGTATTCCGCGTCGCCAATGAAGCGGTGATGAAAGCTGGTCAGTATCAGTACCGCGACCGTCGTCAGCGCAAGCGCCAGTTCCGCGCACTGTGGATTGCCCGTATCAATGCCGCGTCGCGCCAGCATGGCCTGACCTACAGCGTGTTCATGAACGGCCTGTCCCGCGCCGAGATCGGTATCGACCGCAAGGTGTTGTCCGACATCGCGATTTTTGACAAAGATGCTTTTGCCAAGATTGTCGAACAGGTCAAGGCCAAGCTCGCTGCCTGAGCGAAATTGAGATAACAAGAAAAGGCCGCAAGGCCTTTTTTTGTTCGCGCAGGTTTAATGACAAGGATGTCAGCGAAGGACGCGACGCTTCGCGCAGGACCATTCCAATGGATGGTCCTCGTGATTTTCGCGTTCTTCGCGGACAGATTTTAAGCAGAACACGACACGCCATGCGAAATCCGAACGAAATCGTTGCCGACGCTCTGGCGGCCATCCAGGGCAGCCCGGACTTGCCGTCGCTGGAGCAGGTCAAGGCCGTTTATCTGGGGAAAAGCGGCCAGATGACCGAGCTGCTGAAAGGCCTGGGGGCGATGCCCGCCGAGGAACGCAAGACCGCCGGCGCCCGTATCAACGAGGCCAAGCAGGCAGTCGAGGCAGCATTGAAGGAACGCCGCGAGGCCTTGCATCAGGCCGAGCTCGATCGCCAGCTGGCCGCAGAAACACTGGATGTGACCCTGCCGGGCCGCGGTCTGGCACGCGGCGGGCTGCATCCTGTGTCGCGGACGCTGTCCCGCATTCAGGCCCTGTTTCACTCGATCGGATTCGACGTGGCGACCGGGCCCGAGATCGAGACTGATTTCTACAACTTCACGGCACTTAATATCCCCGAAGACCATCCTGCGCGTGCCATGCACGACACCTTCTACCTGCAGGGGGGCGAGTTGCTGCGCACCCATACTTCGCCGGTTCAGGTGCGCTATATGAATACCCATCAGCCGCCGCTTCGCATCATTGCGCCGGGGCGGGTGTACCGTTGCGACTCGGATGTGACCCACACGCCGATGTTCCATCAGGTCGAAGGCCTGTGGGTGGACGAATCGGTTTCGTTCGCCGACCTTAAGGGTGTATTGGCCGATTTCATGCGCAACTTCTTTGAGCGTGACGACCTGCCGGTGCGTTTTCGTCCCTCGTTTTTTCCCTTCACTGAGCCCTCGGCCGAGATGGATATCGGGTGTGTAATGTGTGGCGGCGAGGGCTGCCGGGTATGTTCGCATACCGGCTGGCTGGAAGTGCTGGGGTGCGGCATGGTCCATCCGAACGTGTTCAAGCACGTTGAGATCGATACCGAACGGTTCGTCGGCTTTGCGTTCGGACTGGGGGTCGAGCGACTCGCCATGCTGCGATACGGCGTGGACGACTTGCGTTTGTTCTTCGAGAATGACCTTCGCTTCCTTAAGCAATTCAATTAGTTAGGGATCATTCATCATGCAATTTCCAGAATCCTGGTTGCGCAACCTCGTGAATCCCGCGCTCGATACTGCGCATCTTGCCCACCTCATGACCATGGCCGGGCTGGAGGTGGAAGCCACCACGCCAGCAGCGCCGCCGTTCGATAACGTGGTGGTGGCTGAAATCCTGTCGGCGGAGAAGCATCCGTACGCTGACCGCTTGCGGGTCTGTCAGGTGGATGTCGGCGAGTCCGTGCCGGTCACCATCGTGTGCGGCGCGCCGAACGCAGCGGCGGGGCTCAAAGTGCCGTGCGCCCGTCCTGGTGCAAAGCTGCCCGGAATCGAAATCAAGGTGGCCAAGGTGCGGGGTGTCGAGTCGTTCGGCATGTTGTGCTCAACCAAGGAGCTTGGCCTGGAAGGCGCGGCCGAAGGCTTGATGGTGCTGGACGGTGATGCGCCGGTGGGCGAGGATTTCCGGACCTGGCTCAAGCTGGATGACACCCTGATCACCCTGAAGCTGACGCCCAATCGTGCGGATTGCCTGTCGATGCAGGGCCTGGCGCGCGAAGTGGGGGCCATCACCGGTGCCGAAGTGCGGCCGCCGCAAGTAAAGGACGTGGCTGTCACGATCCGGGACACCGTGCCGGTGAGCGTATCGGCGAGCGAGGCCTGTCCGCTTTACCTGGGGCGGGTGGTGCGGGGCATCGATACGCAGGCCACGACCCCGCGCTGGATGGCGGAGCGGCTGGCGCGCAGCGGCATCCGCCCGCTGCTGGCACCGGTCGATATCACGAATTATGTGCTGCTCGAGATGGGCCAGCCCATGCATGCATTTGCCTTGACCCGCCTCGTTGGCGGGATCGAGGTCCGGATGGCCCGTCCGGGTGAAAAACTCGAACTGCTGAACGGTCAGACAACCGAACTGGCGCCCGACATGCTGGTGATCGCCGATGGCAGCGGGCCGGTTGCCCTGGCCGGGATCATGGGCGGGCAGTCCACCAGCGTCGAGCGGGCCACGGTCGATGTCATGCTTGAAGCGGCCTTTTTCGCGCCGGCAGCGATCGCGGGACGCGCGCGCCGTCTGGGCCTGTCCACCGATTCTTCCCATCGCTTCGAGCGCGGCGTCGATTTCGGCGCCACCCGCCGGGCGATGGAGCGTGCGACTGAATTGCTGCTGATGATTTGCGGCGGCAAGGCCGGCCCGGTTACCGAAACCCGGGGCGTGTTGCCGCAGCGGCCGCCGATCACGCTTCGGCTGTCACGCCTCCAGCGTGTGGTTGGCATCCCGTTCGACGCAGAATCGGTTACCAGCGGCCTGGTTGCGCTGGGGGCCAAGGTGGAGCGGCGAGGCGATCAACTGGTTGTCACGCCGCCCAGCTTCCGCTTCGACTTGACGGTTGAAGAAGACCTGATCGAAGAGGCGGTGCGCCTGTTCGGATACGACAACATTCCTGCGCGGCCCCCGGCGGCGCCGTCACGGATGCTGCCGCAAGACGAAACGGAACTGCCGGAAGACACGCTGCGCCAGATGCTGGTCGATCTGGATTATCAGGAAGTCATCACCTACAGCTTTGTCGACCCGGCCTGGGAAAAGGCACTGGATGCCGACGCGACGCCGCTTCCGCTGGCCAATCCCATTGCCAGCCAGCTGTCCGTGATGCGCACCTCGCTGTGGGGCGGCCTGATCGAAACCCTGCGTCACAACCTCAACCGCCAGCATGATCGGGTGCGGATATTCGAACTGGGCCGGGTGTATGGCTCGCTTGACGAACAGCCCATGCGGCTGGGCGGGCTGATATTTGGCGAGGTGCTTCCCGAACAATGGGGCAGTGCCGCGCGACGCGTCGACTTCTTTGACATCAAAGGGGACCTTGAGCGCCTGTTCGGTCACCCGCTCGAGATGCAGCGAGGCACCCATCCTGCACTGCATCCCGGACAGAGTGCCGAAGTGTGGGTCGACGGCCGGGCCGTGGGCTGGGTGGGCGCGCTCCATCCGCAGCTGGTACAGGCGTTCGATCTTCCATCCTCGCCCATGCTGTTTGAAATCGACAGCCGGGTCCTGACGCAGCGCAATTTGCCGCGTCATGCCCGGCGTTCGCGTTTCCCCCTGGTGCGGCGCGATCTGGCATTCGTGCTGGATGCCCAAACCCCGGCTGGCGAGTTGCTTGCGGTGTTGCGCAAGGCCGCATCGGCACACGTTCGATCGATCGACGTGTTCGACGAATACCGTGGAAAAGGGATGAACGAAAACCAAAAAAGCCTTGCTATCCGGGTAGTTATGCAAGATACTCAACGAACATTGACGGATAAGGAAGTGGAAGACTCAGTGCAAAAACTGGTCGAAACCGCGCAGCGTCAATGCAATGCCACATTGCGTGGGTAACGCAAATCATTCATTAGCGCGTGCGTGACGCTTTTCACGCGTTCTACCTGTCAAAACGCTCATGACCACCCTGACCAAAGCCGACCTGGCCGAACTGCTGTTCGAAAAAGTGGGTTTGAATAAACGTGAAGCCAAGGACGTTGTCGAATCGTTTTTCGACGAAATCCGCTTGACCCTGGAAAAGGGCGATATCGTCAAACTGTCGGGTTTTGGCAATTTTCAATGCCGTGAGAAACCCCAGCGACCCGGGCGCAATCCCAAAACCGGCGAAGAAATGCCGATTTCCGCGCGTCGCGTAGTGACATTCCACGCCAGCCAGAAACTCAAATCCCAAGTCGAAGGCGCCCAAATTGGAACGCCCAGCCAGGAGTGAACTCCCGCCGATTCCGGCGAAGCGCTACTTCACCATCGGTGAGGTGTCGGAGTTGTGTGCCGTCAAGGCGCATGTGCTGCGTTACTGGGAGCAGGAATTTACCCAGCTGCGCCCGGTCAAGCGGCGCGGCAACCGCCGCTACTACCAGCACCACGAGGTCTTGCTGATCCGGCGGATTCGCGAACTGCTGTACGAAGAAGGCTTCACCATCAGCGGCGCACGCCAGCGGCTTGAGCATGACGCCGAAGCCACGACCGAAACCGAATCGCCCGCCTCGACCGGGGCGCTGGACGTTCCTCGTTTACGCGCTGAAATCGCTGCCATCCTGAAAATATTGGGCTGACGGGCTTCCGCCGGACGCACCTCATCTGTTAGAATCTCGGGCTTCTTCGGGGCGTAGCGCAGCCTGGTAGCGCACTTGACTGGGGGTCAAGTGGTCGCAGGTTCAAATCCTGCCGTCCCGACCAATATTTTGTTGTGCGTGCCGCTCGTGGCGTGCCACACACCCTCTGCCAGACAGGGGGCCTCGTCTGGCCCAATTCAATATCTGCGCAGGCACACGTCGGAGAATGTGGCCTCGGAGCGATTGTCCATCCCGTTCAAGCGTGGCTTCATCTTGCCGACACGCTTGTCCGACACCCTGTTGCTTGCTGTTTGTTCAACGATAAAGGAGAGTTAAATGGAACACACTTTGCCCGCATTGCCCTTCGCCATGGATGCGCTCGCACCGCACATGTCCAAGGAAACCTTTGAATATCACTATGCCAAGCACCATCAGGCTTACGTGACCAACCTCAACAACCTGATCAAGGGCACGGATTTCGAGAGCAAGTCGCTCGAGGACATCGTCAAGAGCGCACCCGCTGGCGGCATCTACAACAACGCCGCGCAGGTCTCGAACCACACCTTCTTCTGGAATTGCCTCACCCCCAACGGCGGCGGCGCACCCTCTGGCGCACTGGCTGACGCCATCAATGCCAAGTGGGGCAGCTTCGACGCGTTCAAGACCGCTTTCCAGACCAGCGCCGTGGGCAATTTCGGTTCCGGCTGGACCTGGCTGGTGAAAAAGGCCGACGGCTCCGTCGACATCGTCAACATGGGCGCCGCCGGCACCCCGCTGACCACCGCCGACAAACCGCTACTGTGCGTCGACGTGTGGGAGCACGCCTATTACATCGACTATCGCAATATGCGCCCCAAGTTTGTTGAGACCTTCCTCAACAACCTGGCGAACTGGAAGTTTGCCGAAGCGAATTTCGCCTAAGCCGCTTTCAGGAAGCGTTGCGCTTCCAGGCTGAAACAAAAATTGGGGCTGTGTGCCCCGGTTTTTGTTTTGTTAGCGTTTGAATTCAGCGGCCTACGCAGATTTTTTCGGAAGCTCGAAGGAATGAATGGGTGACCCTTCCATCAGTGACACGATCGCCCGGTGCATGTCGCGGGTTTCGTCGGACAGTTCATTGATGGGTTCGTGATAGCCTTCGTTTGCCATTTTTTACTCCTTTTGTGTGTTGATAATTCGTGCACGTCCTGCAACAGGCGAGTACGCATGTTGTTTTTCAGCGCTTCCCGGCAAGAGACGCTTGCCGCCGACCCCACGCCTTCTCCGCCTCGATGGTGAGGAAAACCATCATACCGATGCCTATCGGTACCAGCCAGTGACGCAGCTCAAGCGCTGCACTGCCGAACCAGAGATTCATGAACGGAAGGTAGACAAAGCCCAGTTGCAGCAGCGCGAGCACTCCAACTGCGATGAGCGCCGCCCGGTTCGAAAACAACAATTTCAAACGCAGGCTCGATGCGCTCAGAAACCGGGCATTGAAGAGATAGAACATCTGCGCGATCACCAGAGTGCATACCGCCATGGTGCGTGCGACATCGAGTTCGGCGCCCTGCATCATCTCGAATTCGAACAGGGCGATGGTGGCGGCACCGATCAATACTGACACGATGACCAGCCGCAACAACATGGCCCGATCCATGATGGGCGCGCCGGGTTTGCGCGGCTGGCGCTGCATGAGGCCGGGCTCGGCCGGTTCGAAGGCCAGGGCGATAGCGAGCGTGACCGCCGTCACCATGTTCACCCACAGGATTTGCACCGGTGTGAGCGGCAGCGCCAGCCCGAAAACTACGGCTGCCAGCATCACTAGACCCTCGGCGCCATTGGTTGGCAGGATGAACAGGATGGATTTGCGCAGATTGTCGTAGATCGTGCGGCCTTCTTCCACCGCGCGCTCGATGGAGCTGAAATTGTCGTCGGCCAGGACGATCTCGGCGGCCTCCTTGGTGGCTTCCGTGCCCTTGATACCCATCGCCACGCCGACGTCGGCGCGCTTGAGCGCCGGCGCGTCGTTGACTCCATCGCCGGTCATCGCCACCACTTCGCCGCGCGCCTGCAGGGCCTTGACCAGACGCAGCTTGTGCTCCGGACTGGTGCGGGCAAAGATGTCGCTGTCCTGGGCAATCTGCTGCAGTTCCTCGTCCGAGGCGGCCTCGATCTCGGCGCCGGAGATCACCTTGAGTTCATCTTCTTTGCCCAGCCCCATCTCGATGCCGATGGCGCGCGCGGTGCCGGCATGATCGCCCGTGATCATTTTTACGCGGATCCCAGCTTCGTGGCAGGACTTGATGGCTTCGATCGCTTCAGGACGCGGGGGGTCGATGATGCCGATGAGGCCGAGGAAGATCATCTCTTCCTCGAGGTCGTCCAGAGAGAGTTGAGTCTTGCTGTCGGGGACTTCGCGCACGGCCGCCGCCAGCACGCGTAAGCCTTCGGCACCAAGCCTGTCGATCTGCGCTTCCCAGAAGCCACGATCCAGCGGCTCCGGTTCGCCGTCGGCACCCAGTTCCTGGTCGCAACGATCCAGCAGACGGTCGGGCGCCCCCTTGAGCAGGATGACACGCTGGCCATCCGGTCTGGCGTTCAGGGTGGCCATGAATTTGTTGTCGGATTCGAATGGAATGCTGTCGTGACGTTCGTGGCTGGTGGAGTCAAACGCCAGCTTGAGTGCCAGCGTACGCAGAGCGCCTTCGGTGGGCTCGCCGGTGACCCGCCATTCCCCGTCCTTTTCCGTCACATCGGTATCGTTGGCAACGGCGGCGACCTCGACCAGGGCGTTCAGGTGCGGGTGCTGCTTCAGGTCGACCCGTTCGCCATCCAGGGTGATGTCGCCCTTGGGCTGGTAGCCGGTACCCTCCGCCTGATACTCACCGCCGCGGGTGATGACGTGGCGCACGGTCATCTCGTTTTTGGTCAGCGTGCCGGTCTTGTCCGAACAGATCACCGTGACCGAGCCCAGGGTTTCAATCGCGTTCAGTTTGCGCGTAATGGCGTTGTGCTGCGCCATGCGTTGCACGCCGAGCGCCAGCGTGATGGTCAGGACGGCGGGCAGGCCTTCGGGGATGGCGGCGACGGCGAAACCGATGGCAGCGAGGAATAATTCGGCAAGCGGGAAGTCGTGCAAGGTGTAGCCAATCACCAGCAGCAACAAGGCCAGCGCGACGATGATGACCGACAGGGTTTTGCTGAACTGCGCCATCTGCAGCGTGAGCGGGGTTTGCAGCGTCTGCACCTCGGCGATCATCTTGTTGATGCGTCCCAGCTCGGTGTTGGGGCCGGTGGCGGTGACCACGCCCATGCCGCGACCGGCAGCGACCATGGTGCCGGAAAAAGCCATGCAGAAGCGATCGCCGACGCCCGCTTTTTCTTCGACCTTTTCAGCGTTCTTGTCGGCGGGAACCGACTCACCGGTGAGCGCGGACTCCTCGATGCGCAGGTTGTTCGTTTCGATCAGGCGCAGATCGGCCGGCACGCGGTCGCCGGAGCGCAAACGGACGATATCGCCCGGCACCAGCGTGTCGGCCTCGACCTCGCCCCATTGCCCGTCGCGCCTGGCCTGAGCGTTGAGGGAAAGCATCTTGCGAATACCTGCCAGCGCCTCTTCGGCCTTGCCTTCCTGAATGAAACCGATAATGGCGTTGATGATGACCACGCCGAGGATGACGCCGGTGTCGATCCAGTGCCCGAGCAGCGCGGTGATGCCCGCTGCCGCGATCAGGATGTAAATCAGAATGTCGTGGAAGTGCTTGAAGAAACGCTTGAATAGTCCGTCTTTCGGCGGCTCCGGAAGTCGGTTGGGACCGACCTCGGCCAAGCGCCGCCCGGCCTCGTCGAACGACAGGCCATCTTCCCTGGCGGATAGCTGATCCATGACCTCGTCTGCCCCGAGAGCATGGGGATTTTCTATCTTGAGCGGAAGAGGCTGTGCCACGGTAGTTGCCTTTTAAATCGATAATTGGGTAGGAGGCGGGGTTACCCCGGTAATCCCCCCGGAAATTAGCGGCGTTAAAGTAGAATTTTCTCCAAAGCAGCCCGAAGGATTCTAATAAAACGGTCAATCGCATCCGACTCCAGACAGCGCAATGTCCGGAGCGGGTGTCTGAGGAATGTGTTATCCATTGCTTTCAGCCGTTGACCGCTTAAGCGATGGGGTCCTCACCGGGATGGCCGCGGCCCGGCAAAAAACCAGATGATGAACCCCAGCACGGGCAGGATCAGAATCAGTACCGTCCAGAAGACTTTTGCGCCCGTGGTGGCGCCACTTTGAAAGGTCTGGATGATGGCCCAGACATCCGCCACCAGGATGAGCAAACCGAGGAATCCCTGAATTTCTATTTTCACGTTTCAAACCTCCGGAAGTTTCAGTCGAGATGCTTCATGACCTTGGGTGCCGCGATGCCGTGCAGGACGACCGACAGCACGATGATCATCGCGGCCAGGGCCCAGAGCTCACGAGCGACCGTCTCATCAATCACGATATGGCCGATCCCGTAAGCCAGGTAATAGATCGAGCCGATGCCGCGTATCCCCAGGGCGGAAATGGACAGGCACTGCGCCATGGGCAGCCCGCTGCGCCACAGACCGACCATGCCGGCAAGCGGCCGGATGACCAGCAGCAGCAGCAGTGCCAGCGCGACCTCTGGCCACCCGATATCGGCCAACAGGCCTTGCGTCACGGCGACGCCCAGCACTAGCAGCAGGACGACCAGAAACAGATACTCCAGTTGCTCGGAAAAATCGTGCAAGGCGTGGTGATACGCATTGTCTTTCTCGAAGCGCCGGAAGGTCAGCGCGGCGACGAACACCGCAATGAACCCATAGCCGTGAACCAGTTCAGTCGCGCCGTAGGCGACGAGAGTCAGCGCCAGCGCAACAAAGCCGTCACTGACCGCATCGGGCGGGCTCAGGCGGAATACTACCCAGGCCACCACCCAACCGATCAGCAGGCCAACACCGGTTCCGGCTGCGATCTTCCATAGCACGCTCACGGTAAACCAGTCGACCAAGCCATGCATGGCGAAGCCGGTGACCGACAGCACGATGGCGAGATGGACGAAGGGAAAAGCCAGCCCGTCGTTCAGGCCGGCCTCGCTGGTCAGGGCGAAGCGGACCTCGGGCTCCTTGTCCGGCTGACCTGGCGGGCCGACCTGTACGCTGGATGCGAGCACCGGGTCGGTGGGGGCCGTGGCCGCCCCGAGCAGCACCGCCGCCGCCAGGGGCAGGCCGGCCAGCCAGATACCACCCAGGGCCATCGCGGCGATACACAACGGCATGGTCACCGCGAGCAAGCGCCAGGTGCTGGCCCAAGTTCGCCAGCCCAGTGGTCGATCCAGTTTCAGGCCCGCGCCCATCAGGGAAATGATTACCGCCATCTCGCTCAGTCGCTCGATCAGGGTACCGTGTTCGATCAGATCGATGCGCGGGATGTCGGCCCACAGTAAGGGCAACAGCATGCCGCCCCCCAGATAGAGCATCGGCATCGATACCGGCGTCCGGCGCAGAAAGCGCGGCAGGACAGCCCCGGCCAACAGGCCAAGACCGATGAGCAGCAGCACGAGGTTATAGGTCATCGACGACACCTTGTCTTTCACTTTGCGGCCGATGGCCGACACTCGACGGCGCGACGCGTTCGCCTAGATTTCGGGTAATCCTGGTCACTGACCTGCGCATGCAACTATTCCTCATAGGCTGCCGCCGCGTGGCGGACGCCAGTGTATCTGGCCAGGTCGTCATCATACGTAACCAGATCCTGCCAGCCGAGGTCGGCCAGGCGACGGCGGCCACAGATGCGAGCAAAGTCGATCAGCTGCTGGCGGGTACCCTGCAGGAAATTGATCAGCCGCTTGCTGCTCTCGTCTATGTCGAATCGTGCGCGCAGATCCTCACGCTGGGTGGCGATGCCTACCGGGCAGTGGTTGCTGTTGCAGGCGCGGTATTGCTGGCAGCCGATCGCCATCATCGCGGCGCTGGCGATAGCGACCGCGTCGGCGCCCAGGGCCAGTGCCTTGGCAATGTCGGGCGGCGTGCGGAACCCGCCGGTCACGCACAGGCTGATGTCTGCCATGCCCTGACTGTCGAGCCAGCGTCGGGCACGGGGCAAGGCATAGACGGTGGGGATACCGGTGTGATCCTTGATATGCAACGGAGACGCGCCGGTGCCGCCGGGACGCCCATCAATGGTGATGAAGTCCACCCCCAGTTCGCAGGCCGCGGCCAGATCGGCTTCCAGTTTCGAGGCAGCGAATTTCACACCGACGGGGATACCGGGATTGACCTTACGTATCCACTCGATGCGTTCGCGCATCTGGGCCGGTGTGGCGATGTCGGAAAAGCGACTGGGACTGACCGCGTCCTCTCCGGGCTCGAGGCCACGCACCCGGGCGATCTCGTCGGTGACTTTCGCGCCCGGCAGGACGCCCCCTAGTCCGGTCTTGCTGCTCTGGCCGATCTTGATCTCGACGGCGTCGGCCTGGCGTATGTTCTCCTCGTTCCAGCCGAAATAGCCCGAGGCCATCTCCAGCACATAGGTTCGGGCCGCCTCCCGCTCTTCGGGGAGCATGCCGCCTTCGCCGCTGCCGTTCATGGTGCCCATCTCCGCGGCGCCTTTGGCCAGTGCGATCTTCGCCTCCCGCGACAAAGCACCAAAGCTCATGTGGCTGATGTAGACCGGCAGGGCCAGGCGCAGAGGACGCTCGGCCCGCGTCCCGATGATGACCTCGGTCGCCACCGGTTCATCGTCAAGCAGGGGCGGGGCGGCGAGCTGGCCGGGTAGGAAATAGAGGCTGTCGAAGCCCGGAACCTTGCGGGTGGTGCGCATGGGCTCTGTTTCCTGCCGCGTACCCATGGCCAGTGCCTGAATCGTTTTGATGGCCGGCTCCACTTCGGCCTCACCGTAACGCTGCCAAGGTTTCAGATAGCCCTCGACAACGGGAATCGGTGGCACGGCGGCCGCATCGATCTCGACCTGGCCGTCTTTCACCCGGACCGGATAGGTGGCGACCTTGTCATTAGGATTGTAGCGGCTGACGCCTGTGCGCACGTCGAAATCCCACTGGTGCAGCGGACAGATGACATCGCAGCCGGACAACTTCCCGTCACCCAGCTGTCCCCCCATGTGGGGGCAACGGTTGTTCAGTGCGTAGAAATCACCCTCATGGTTGGCCAGGCAGATCTTGTGCCCGTTGACGGTAACGGTGGTGACATGGCCGGGACTCAGCGCTTCAGAGTTCAGGACAGGGACGAAGTCAGGCATGGGGCGGTGTGGTTTTCCGGTGAGGCGGCGGCGGTTCCACAGGCGGGCGGCCCGGATCAGGTCGCGGCGGCTCCACAGGCGGGCGACCCGGCTCGGGAGGGTCTCCAGGGGGTGGTTCGCCCGGTGGAATGGGCGGGATGGGTGGTTTCCCCGGCCTGGCTGGCGGCTTGGGCGGGATCACCGGTGGACGTTCCGGTTGCGGCGGCTCTTTGATCGGTGGCGTGGTCGGCGGATTTTGCATGGCATGGGCTCCTTGGGGTTATGGGCAAATGAAGTTCTTGTTTGTCGAGGCCTTTTCTTGCCAACGGTTTTTTGTCTATTGACCTCACCACTTGCTATCAGTGTTCAATCTTCAGTCGCGCGGCCAGCCGTTGACGACTCTTTCGGCCTAAAGCGCAACCTGCGGCCCCGAGCAAGTGTCATCAAAATACGTTTTCATTTCAAACGCATGTTGTTCAGGGTCGTTAACGATGGCCCTGCCGCCCGAGTTCGCTTTCGATCATGCTCTTCAACTTCCCAGTTGCACCCTGAGCGGCCAGATCCAGATTCGCCGCCTGGTGAGTCACCGCTATGGGCTGGCGACCTTCGAGGCGGGCTTCCATCAGGCACCGCTTGTCGTTGCTGCCGGCTTTGTCGCTATTCTCATCGCTGAGATGCACTTCAACACGTGTGATGTGCTCGCTGAAACGGCTGAGGATGCTTTCTACCGTGCTTATCCGGTTGTCACAGACACTCACTAGATGTAGTGGGTCGTGATTTTTTGGCATAAAGCTCGGCATAGGTCGGCGCGGTGACATCGCCGGCGATGCCAAGCAGGGAGCGGAAAACGTTGAACGGGTAGAAGCGGCGGTTGAAGCGAAAGGTGAATTCGTTGAGATAGGTCTGTAGGTGCTGCGGGCTGACGCCATGATGGATGCCACGAAGCCAGGTTTTGAGATTGGAGAACACGAGGTGAATGATTGGCAGGAAAGTCTCGGCAACTTGTATGTCGCCCCGCTCCGCGACGGCGGTGTGGGAA
>JAWOJD010000125.1:0-12889 GCA_046484355.1 Thiobacillus sp. | reverse complement strand
TGCTTATACCTGTCGGATCTACGTCGTAGCGTCCCGTGCAAGTATCGGGCTTTGACGATATTGGCCGCCTCACCCCGCTACACCGCCTAATCCGCTTCCTGTTCGTCAGGCCAGCGCTTTGCTTTCAGCTTCCTTCAGATTCCGCCTCGCGACGGACACCCTTGCCGTTCAGCTAACACTTCCCCTTGCCGTGTGTGTAGGGGACTTTCACCCCCAAGTCATCCAACTCGCCACCACAGCGAGTCAGACAGCGCCAGTCACGGCGCTACGCGCCATGCCTGGTGCACCAAGAAAAAGCCCCGCTGGGCGGGGCTTTGGAGTGAGGCCAGGTTGCCTTATACGCAACCGGTCGGCTTCGGGGTGCCGGCATAGCGGCCGGCCTGTTTGGCGGGACCAAACGGGAACAGGTCGAACAGGAATTTCTTGTCGCCCCATTCCGGGCCGAATTCTTCCTTCAGGCCTTTTTGCAGGAAGCGCAGGTTGGGCGCGGTGCCGTTCTGTGCGAACTGGTCACGCATGTGGTGAATGACCTTCCAGTGGTTTTCACCCAGTTCCAGTTTGTCTTCCTTGGCCAGCTCGACGGCCAGTTCTTCAGACCAGTCTTCCAGGTTGACCAGATAACCTTCGGGATCGGTTTCGATCATCTTGCCGTTGATTTCGCGTTCCATGGTGATGTCCTTGCTTGATGAATAATCTCAGGCCCACACCTTAGAATAACCAAGTAAATTAGTCAAGTAACTTGGCCGGATCCCTGTCGGTCTGGCGGGGGCCATTGTGCGTGTCATCCTGTGCAAGGCTGATCCAGGCGTAATACGCGTCATACATTGCCATACCGTGGCCGAGCATCTCGTGATCGTCGGCATACAGTGCCGACAGGCCAAGCGACTGCGCCAGCAGTCCTGCAGATTGGGGCGCCAGATCGAGGCGAGCGGTATCGGCCCCCCGCACGATCACGGCAAGTTGCTGCAAGGCCGGGTCGGTCAGCTTGTGCAGCCGCAAGAAGGCATCAAAGCTGCATTGTTCGCCGACATGACCGTATTTCACGCCAGGAATGTCGTAGGGAATCGCCCCCGTTTCTTCGGCAACCCTCAATACATCGGCGGCAGGCACGTACAGAAATTTAGCGTCCTTATCAATGAAGCGTGCGATCAGCCAGGGGCAGGCGATGCGGTCGATTTTCGGCCGCTCGCGCGTCACCCACTTCATTTGGTCGCGGTCCTGCCGCCGGCTGCCTTGTAGGCCTCGATCCCGCCTTCAATGAAACGCGCTTTCACCCCCTCGGCCTGCAGGCGATCGACCACGCTGTTCGACACGCCTCCGCCCCGCACGCAGTAAATCACCACATCCAGCGTACGCGGCAGCGCATTGACCCAGACGTCGATTTTGTCCGGATTCTTCCAGATGGCGCCGGGAATGATTTCATCTGACGCTGCGAAGTCGGCCTCACGCCGCACGTCGAACACCAGCGTCGCATCGGGATCGAATTCGGTTGCGCTGACGGTGCGCGGCGCGTCCGGGCACTTGTCGGTGGGGGTGGCGCAACCGCAGCGTTTCAGGGGTTGGGGAATGGGTTCCATCATGTCCTCACATCACAAACGAATAAGCCAGGCCGAGCAGCGCACACACGCCGATCACTTTCATGATGTCGGCCTTGTATTTCCAGAGTGCGATGAATGAAGCGATCGCGACAATTACCGGAAACCAGTCGAACACTCCCGCGAACGGAGTCTCTGCCGTGCCTTGCGGCCAGAACGTGTGCCAGGCGAAGAAAGCGGCCAGATTGAGAATCACGCCCACCACCGCAGCGGTGATGCCGGTGAGCGGCGCAGTAAATTTGAGCTCGCCACGGGTGGCTTCCACCAGCGGCCCGCCCGTCAGGATGAACAGGAAAGACGGCAGAAACGTGAAAAACGTGGCGACGGCAGCGCCCGCCAGGCCCGCCGCGACAGGGTTGTCGAATACGCCCTTGGCGACGCCGCCCAGATAGCCGACCCATGTCACGATCATGATCAGCGGACCCGGCGTGGCTTCGCCCAGCGCCAGGCCATCCATCATCTGCGGGCCGGTCAGCCAGGCGTATTGTTCGACGCCGCCCTGATAGACATAGGGCAGCACGGCATAGGCGCCGCCGATGGTGAGAAACGCAGCCTTGGTGAAGAAAACGCCCATGTCGGTGAGCGCCTGGTCACCGCGGAGCGCGAACATGGCGGCCAGCCAGATGGCCACGACTGCGACCACGGTGATCGACAGCTTGATCCAGGAGAATTTGGCGTGGGCCGGGGTGGGGGTGTCGTCGTCGATGATCGCCGGGCCATATGTCTTGCTGGAGGCGCCATGGCCGCCACCGCTCTTGAACTTGGCCGGCATCAGTTTGCCGCCGATGGCGCCGAGGATCGCCGCCGCCAGCACGATCCACGGAAAGCCGATCTCGAAGAAAAAGATGCCGATGAAGGCCAGCGCGGCCATGCCCCACAACACTTCGTTTTTCAGCGCGCGGCTGCCAATGCGCCAGGCGGCGAACAACACAATCGCGACGACCGCGGGTTTGATGCCATAAAAGATGCCCTGCACCAGGGGGATGTCACCCCAGGCGAGGTAGACACCGCCCAGCAGCGACAGCAGCAGGAATGCGGGCATGAAAAACAGGACACCGGCGACGATGGCACCTTTCACGCCGTGCATCAGCCAGCTGATATAGATGGCCAGTTGGATGGCTTCGGGCCCAGGAAGCAACATGCAGTAGTTGAGCGCATGCAGGTAGCGGTGTTCGGAAATCCAGCGGCGTTTTTCGACCAGTTCCTGATGCATCATCGAGATTTGCCCAGCGGGACCGCCAAAGCTGATGAAGCCGAGTTTGAACCAGTATTTGAACGCGGTGCCCAGAGTGATGGGCGCGGGTGCTGAAGTCGGTGTCGTTGCGGTGTCCAAGAGAGATGCTCCAAAAAGGATGGGTAATAAAAACCAGGCTTGGACGGGACACCGTCTTGAGGGCTGTCAGCCCAAATGCCGGGGGACTGGCACCCCGGGCGTCGAATCTTACGGGAGTCGCCCAGACCCTGTCCAGCGTAAGGGCTTGCCCCGGCGCCCTACGCAGTTAAAGCTGGACCGGCGCCTTCGGCGCTTGATTCATGATCTCGATCGATTCATCGAAACGGATCTGGTCGGGATTGGCGGTCGGCATGCTGGACAGCGTTTCCAGCAATTCACTCTGTTCCATGATCTTGCGGGTTCCGTCGGCCAGATGCAGGTAAGCCGCCCAGGGGACGAACTGGGTGAGCGGGAAGCGTGTGTGTTCGGTGGGGGAAATATCGATATTGATGCCCGACAAGAACAGCATATTCTTGCCGCGCATGGCCGGGTTGTGAGTCAGGCTGCGGTAGGTGCGGTCGAACTCCGCCTGGGTGTTGACGCAGGCCGCCGTCAGCAGGGGGTGCTTCGAACTGACGATCCAGGGCATGGGCAGCAGGAGATTGCGTTCGAGTTGATCCTGCAGGGGGTTGGCGCTAGCGAATATCTGCTTGAAATAGAAGTCTTCTGGAGCAAGCCTGTTCCCCAGTTCGACCGCGTCTTCCAACGGCCAGGAATCCGACCCTAGCCGATCAATCAGCATCGAGGACGCAGGTAGAATGTAGGCGGTGCTAAGGGTGTTGAGCGTGACGAACTTGCCGTTCGCGTCGTGGTGGACCAGCCTGTCCAGATTGAGGAACAGGCCCTGCGTGCGTTCGATGTCTAGCAGCATGTTGTCGACCAACACCGCAAGCTGTCCTTCAAAACGGGCGAGGCGGATATTTTCGCGTGCGTAACGGTAGGCGCTGCGGCACTCTTCGAGGATGTGGCCAATTTTGCCGCAGGATCGGCTGTTGTCGCTGTTTTCCGTGTGTAGCCGTCGGTAGTTCCCAAATTCGCCTGTGGCGGGGTCGTAGCCGACATGGCTGGACTGCAGCAGCATCAAGTCCTGGCCGTGATCGGCATGTGGGCCATGGCGGTCAACCGAGACAATGCCGCCCACACGGCCATGGTTGAAGGGAAACACGCCAAAGTGCTTGGCAAGCAGAATAATCGGCACCCCCTGGCTTTCGTCCGAGCAGAAGGCGCGCGAGGGCATGATCTTGCCTGGGGTGAAGCCCAGCTTGAGGCACCAGTTGTAGAGCCTGGGAATGAAGCTGGTGTAACACATCATTCGGTCGTTGATCTGGAACGACTGCAGGGCGTGGGCAATGCCGGACGGGTTGGAAAACATGGGAAGCGGGGCGATTTAATTCGATAAGGGATCGCTGATATAATATCAGGTTAAATTCCTTTATCCACGCGCCTGTCGCGGTTTACCTACGTGTCGCTTCTATGAACTTGCCACTTGATCGGTTTTCGCGTTTTCTGCCTTTTCTGAAATGGTTTCCGCTGACATCGGATTCGGTCAAGATCAATTTTCTTGCGGGTTTGACGGTTGCGCTGATACTGATTCCGCAATCCATGGCGTATGCGCAGCTTGCCGGCCTGCCGGCCTATTACGGCCTGTATGCGGCATTCCTGCCAGTGGCCGTGGCGGCGATGTGGGGGTCGTCCAACCAGCTCGCTACCGGCCCGGTGGCGGTGGTTTCACTGCTGACGGCCTCTGCGCTGGCCACTCTTGCACCCATCGGCAGTGACAACTTCATTGCGCTGGCCATCATGCTGACGCTGCTGGTGGGGCTGATCCAGCTGGTGCTGGGTGTGTTCAAGCTCGGCGTGATCGTCAATTTCCTGTCGCACCCCGTGATCGTCGGCTTTACCAACGCGGCTGCGATCATCATTGGCTTGTCCCAGGTATCGAAGATCCTTGGCGTGTCGATGCCGCGGACCGAGTCGTTCATCAATGACATCGTCGGGGTATTCCGCCAGGTTGGCGATACCCATTTGCCGACCCTGGCGATGGGGGTGGGTGCCATGGTGCTGATGTGGCTGATGAAAAGGTACACACCCCAGCTTCCCGGGGTGTTGATCGCGGTGGTGCTGGCCACCGTTGTTTCATGGGCGACGGGTTTTGAGGAAAACTCGAGCGGAACAGCCGCCCAGATCGCCGAGCCGGCGCTGCGTGAGCAGGTCGAGGAGGTGGTCACTGCAGTCAAGAAGGTGGGTCAGCTGAATGGGGACATCGCCCAGCACAATGAAGCGTTGAGTGAGGCGTACAAAGCGGGCGGACATGACACGGTTGCAGCCGTGAGGCTGGAGGCCCGGCTTGCGCTGGCCCGGCTTGCGCTGAAGGAGGCGGAAGCCGTCTCGGACAACGTACGCAAGGCCATGCGTAACGTTGCGGTGGTAAGGCAGGTCGATGCATCGGGGAAGACCGTTGCCGTCTACCCGATGGGCAAGGCGCCCCAGGGGGTCATGCTGGATGATGCCGTCTACCGAATTCGAAAGGTGACCAAGTCGGGTGACTTCAAGCTGGTGGGGGGCGGCGAGGTGGTTGGAGGCGTGCCCGAGGGACTTCCCCCCATTTCAGTGCCCACTTTTGACCTGGACAAGCTGGGCGCGATGCTCTCGGCTGCGCTGGTGATTTCGCTGGTAGGCTTCATGGAGGCCATTTCGATTGCCAAAGCCGTCGCGGCCAAAACCCGGCAACGGCTCGATCCCAACCAGGAACTGATCGGCCAGGGCCTGGCCAACATCGTCGGCAGCTTCTCGCAGGCGTATCCCTCGTCCGGTTCGTTCTCGCGCACGGCAGTCAACTCCAACATGGGTGCGACGTCGGGCTTGTCGTCGGTGTTCACCGCGCTGGTGGTTCTGATCACGCTGCTTTTCCTGACGCCACTGCTTTATCACCTGCCGCAGGCGGTGCTGGCGGCCATCATCATCATGGCGGTCGGCGGCCTGGTCAACATCCAGGCCGTCAAGCATGCCTGGCACGCGCACAAGCACGACGGTGCCGCCGCGGTGGTCACTTTCGTCGCCACCATCCTGTTTGCGCCGCATCTGGACAACGGCATCATGGTCGGCGCGGGTCTTGCGATCGTGTTATTCCTGCTCCGCACCATGAAGCCGCGCGTGGCACTGCTGGGCCGCTATACGGATGGCACTTTGCGCGACATCAAGGTCAACCCCGATCTGCCAACCAGCGAGCACATCATGGCGCTGCGCTATGATGGCTCGCTGTATTTTGCCAACGTGTCGTATTTTGAAGATGCCGTGCTGGAAGGGCTGGCCACTCGACCCAAGGTCAAATATGTGCTGATCGTGGGGGATGCCATCAATCAGCTCGATGCCTCTGGCGAAGAAGTGATCCATCACTTGATCGATCGCCTGAAGCAGGCCGGCGTGATCCTGGTCTTCTCGGGGCTGAAAAAGCAGGTGCTCGACGTGATGCGTCACACCGGCCTGTTCGAGATGATCGGTCAGGAAAATATCTTCCCCACCGTGGATCAGGCGATCAATGCGATTTACGAGCGCCTGGGCGATGATGCGAATGAAGACTTATTCTGCCCGGTGAGACCGGCCGCAGTCTGATCGGAGAACACTGTTGGAAATCAATTCGATCACCAAGAAGCTGCTCTTCAATACCATCCGGGTCGATACGGTGCTGGAGGATGGCAGCGAGGGTTCAGGCACCGCTTTTGTGTTCAGCCATACGACGAGCAAAGGGGTGCATACCTTTGTGGTCACCAATCGCCATCTGGTCGAAGAGGTGAAAAGCGGGGGCTTGGTTTTCACTCAGAAGAAGCACGGTCAGCCCGCCATTGGCGAACGCTTCCAGATCAATATCAACGATTTCACCCATGCCTGGTTCCTGCATCCGGACCCGGACGTGGATATCGCCATCATTCCCTTGCGCCCTCTCGAACAGGCAGCGCGCGATCAGGGCGTTGAGCTGTATTACCACGCGGTCGAAAGCCATCTGGCACCCGACGCCGCAACTTTGCGCGCGCTCGATGCGCTGGAGCAGATCCTGTTCATTGGCTACCCCAGTGGTGTGTGGGATCAGGTCAACCTGATGCCGATCATGCGGCGCGGTACCACCGCGACGCCGATGGCGCTGGATTTCGAAGGCCGCAAGGAATTCCTGATCGATGCGGCGGTGTACCCCGGCTCCAGTGGTAGCCCGGTGTTCGTCTACCAGCCGGACAACATGCGCCCGTCGCAGTCGGGCGGAGGCAAGAAATTCCTTTTCGCCGGCGTCGTCGCGGCGGTGTTTTTCCGCGAAGAAGCCAACCATCTGGTACCGGTTCCGGTGCCTGCCAATAATCAGCCCATGGTCATGGGCTCGGAAATGATCGATCTCGGTCTGGTGATCAAGGCCGAAGCCGTCGTGGCTGCGATCAACGCCTATCTGCGCGAAGTAGACTGAGAACTGCTGGCTCCCCGTCGAGCCTGGGGCGGATCCAGGCTCAAAGGTGAGCCAAGAGTGGGCAAGTTGCGTATAACGCACTATAAACAGGAAAAACCACAATAGCCTGAGTCCAGTTGCAACTCGAAGGGGAGAGCGTATGTCGACCGAGCCTGTTCCGAATGCTTCAGAACCATCTGAACCTATCCCCTTCGTGGCGCCCTGTGCGACGCTCGACGCAACCGCACCCTTACGCTGGTTGAAACTGGGCTGGTCCGATTTGGCTCGGGCGCCGCGATTGAGCCTGACTTACGGTTTGGCGCTGATGGTGTTGAGCGTTCTCCTGGCCGGGTTCACCTGGCGCTTTGGAACGATCGCGCTGTATATCGGACTGGCTACCGGGTTTGTCTTCGTCGGTCCGGTTCTCGCTGTGGGCTTGTACTCGATCAGCCGTCAATTAGGCAGGGGACGCAAGCCGGCCTTGGGGTATTGCGTGCGAGAAGGATGGGGGCATATCCGGGAATTGCTGGTGCTGGGACTGGTGTTGCTCGTAGTACTCCTGGTGTGGGCGCGCGCGGCAGCGACGATGTATGTGTTCTTTCCCATGGAAGGAGATCCGGATGTGCTGAAATTGCTGCCGTTTCTGGGCGTGGGCAGCATGGTGGGTGCCGTGTTTGCGAGCGTCGTGTTTGCGGCCAGCGCTTTTTCGCTGCCCATGATCATGGACCGGAAGGTGGATGCCGTCACTGCCGTGGTGACCAGCGCAAATGCCGTGTTACGCAACAAGAAACCCATGCTGGTCTGGGCCGGGATGATCGGACTGGTTGTCGTGCTGGGGTTCGCCACGGCTTTTGTGGGCTTTGTGGTCATGCTGCCGCTGATTGGGCACGCCACATGGCATGCCTACAATGAGACCATCGACGCATCGGCCTGGGATAGGAACGAACCGGTCGAAGGCGTGTAAGTATCAGCCCCCCCAACCCTGAAGGCGCTTGTGCGATAGACTTTCGACAGAATAAAAACCGAGTGGAGGGGTGGCAATGGATCTGAACAATCTGCTGATTCCGGCAGTCATGTTTTTTGCCCTGGGGTTCCTGGCGCAGGCAATCAAGTCCGATCTCAAATTTCCGCCCGAACTGGCCAAGGCGCTGTCGATTTATCTGTTGCTCGGGATCGGCCTGAAAGGTGGGATCGAACTGTCTCATGCGGACCTGGGGGCGGCGATGCAGGCCGTGGCCGCGGCCCTTTTTCTGGGGTTTGTGCTGCCGATCCTGGCCTACGCTATCCTGCTGGCCGGCCGCCTGGACAAACTCAACGCCTCGGCCATCGCCGCGCACTATGGTTCAGTCAGTGCGGGGACCTTCCTGACCGCAATCGCGTATCTCAGCGCGCAGAACATCGAGCACGAGACCTACCCCGTCATCATGCTGGCGATCATGGAATCCCCCGCCATCATCGTGGGCCTGTTGCTGGCGCGTTTTTCGCGCGGCAGCCATTCTGGCGACGAGGAGAACGCGCGTGAGAACCACATGGGCGAGTTGCTGCGTGATGCGTTTACCAATGGAAGTGTGATCCTGCTGTTTGGCGGCATGTTGATCGGGTTTGTCGTCAAGCCGGATTCGCTGGCCACGATTACCCCGTTCTTCAGCACCTTGTTCATGGGCGCGCTGTCGCTGTTTCTGCTCGAAATGGGGATGGAGGCCGGCAAGCGCATCGGCGAATTCAAGCGCGTCGGATTTTTTCTGGTGGCGTTTGGTGTCTTGATGCCCTTGATCGGTGGCGCGGCAGGGCTGATGGTTGGCCACTACTGGCTGGCGTTTAGCGAAGGCGGCATATTGCTGGTGGCGATTCTGGGCGCCTCGGCGTCGTATATTGCCGTCCCGCCGGCCATGCGGCTGGCGATTCCGGAGGCCAACCCTTCCTACTATCTGACGCTCTCACTCGGGGTGACGTTTCCGTTTAACGTGATCGTGGGCATCCCCCTCTATCATTATTTTGCCGCCCGGCTGGCGGGCGCGTAACTGGACTCAGCATGATTCAATTTCATCCCATGAAGCTCATCAACATCGTCGCCAACGCCACGCTCGAGGAGCGTTTGGTCGGCATTGCCGAGGTGCATGCCACCTCGGGCTACACTGTCCTGGAGGCGCGCGGCGCAGGCAGCGCAGGCTTGCAGACGGGGGCACTGGAGGGCGAGAGCAACATTCTGTTCATGCTGGTCGTGCCGGAAACCAAATTGAATGCGGTGCTGGCGGATATTGAACGGCTGATGAAGCGAGGTCACCACCTTGCGGTGTTCGTGTCCGATACGCAGGTGATGCGGCGCGAGAAATACGCGCCGTAAATTCGTTCAGGGAAGGGGTTGCGCGAGCAGTTTGCCGGCGTCGGTCATGACGAAGTCGAGAAAGGCCTGGGCCACGGCCGAAAACCGTTTCGCTGGGCGATGCACGGCATACCACTGGCGCATGACCGGAAATCCCTGCACATCGAGAATTGCCAAACGGCCCAGGGCGCGTTCCATTTCCAGCGTGTGAATCGACACGACGCCCAGCCCCAGGCCTGCCTGAACGGCTTGCTTGATGGCTTCGTTGCTGCTCATCTCCATGGCGGTTGCAATGCGGATTCCAGCCGCGTCAAAAAACCGTTCTGCCGCCATGCGCGTGCCGGAACCCTGTTCACGGCTGATAAAGGTTTCCTCTGCAAGCCGCGCCGGAGGGATGTTGCGCTCATCCGCAAGGGGATGCTCGGGTGCGGCGATCACGACCAGCGGGTTTTCCATGAACGGATGCGCCACCAGGTCGGATTCTTCGGGGGGGTGGCCCATGATGGCGAGGTCCTTATCTGATTCTCCCAGCTGCGTCAGGATATGTTCACGATTGCTGACGTCCAGACTCACCTTGACCCCCGGGTGACGTTGGCAAAATGCGGCAAGAATACGGGGCGCAAAATAATTGGCCGTGCTCGCAACCGTGATATTCAACTGGCCACGTCGCACGCCACGCATTTCTTCAAGCTCAAGCTGAGCCTCCTGAACCTGTTCCAGGATGCCTTGTGCGTGGCGATACAGGGTTCGCCCGGCATCGGTGAGACGGATTTTCTTGCCGACGTGGTCAAACAGGGGCATCCCGGCCTGCTCCTCCAGTTGCCGAATCTGCATCGACACTGCCGGCTGAGACAGGTGCAAGGCTTCAGAGGCCCGCGTGTAGCCGGTCAGACGGGCGGCGGCTTCAAAGACCTGGAGTTGGCGCAAGGTGATATGCATGGGTCAATGATAAGCGAAAATTATGATTTTCATTATTAATATGGATTGTCAATTATGAAATGGAGGGGATATGGTTACGGTCGCGTCATGGTCTGGAAGGTTGTGGCGAAATGAAGTGGGGAAGCTTTGAACAAGTCCTCTAGGCGAGCACGCTGGGGGTTTTGTTCAGGGTTTCCTGAGGGCCTGGTTATGCGCAATACGGCGGCCAGGTATAAAGGGTTTGGAATTTTGTCTGAATCAGCAAGCTAAGGAGCTAAATAATGGCAGTGAAGACCTATCAGGCCGGGGTGAAAGAATACCGGCACACTTACTGGATGCCGGAATACACCCCGCTGGATACCGACCTCCTGGCGTGTTTCAAAATCACCCCGCAGGCGGGTGTGGACCGTGAAGAGGCTGCTGCTGCTGTTGCTGCAGAATCGTCCACGGGTACCTGGACCACCGTGTGGACCGACCTGTTGACGGACATGGACTACTACAAGGGCCGTGCCTATCGCATTGAGGACGTGCCCGGCGACGATGCCTGCTTCTATGCATTCATCGCCTACCCGATCGACCTGTTCGAAGAAGGTTCGGTTGTCAACGTGTTCACCTCGCTGGTCGGCAACGTGTTCGGCTTCAAGGCCGTGCGCGCTCTGCGTCTGGAAGATATCCGCTTCCCGATTGCCTACATCAAGACCTGCGGCGGTCCACCCATGGGTGTCCAGGTCGAGCGCGACATCATGAACAAGTATGGTCGTCCGATGCTGGGCTGCACCATCAAGCCGAAGCTGGGCCTGTCCGCCAAGAACTACGGTCGCGCCGTTTACGAATGTCTGCGCGGCGGTCTGGACTTCACCAAGGACGACGAGAACATCAACTCGCAGCCCTTCATGCGCTGGCGTCAGCGTTTCGACTTCGTGCAGGAAGCGACCCTGAAAGCGGAAGCCGAAACCGGCGAGCGCAAGGGCCATTACCTGAACGTGACCGCTTCGACCCCGGAAGAGATGTACAAGCGTGCTGAATACGCCAAGGAAATCGGCGCGCCGATCATCATGCACGACTACATCACCGGCGGTTTCTGTGCCAACACGGGCCTGGCCAACTGGTGTCGTGACAACGGCATGCTGCTGCACCTCCACCGCGCCATGCACGCTGTGGTCGACCGCAACCCGCACCACGGTATTCACTTCCGCGTGCTGACCAAGATCGCACGCCTGTCCGGCGGTGACCACCTGCACACCGGTACCGTGGTGGGCAAGCTGGAAGGCGACCGCGCTTCGACGCTGGGCTGGATCGATCTGCTGCGTGAGTCCTTTATTCCGGAAGACCGCAGTCGCGGCATCTTCTTCGATCAGGACTGGGGTTCCATGCCTGGCACGTTCGCTGTTGCGTCCGGTGGTATCCACGTGTGGCACATGCCCGCACTGGTCAACATCTTCGGTGATGACTCCGTGCTGCAGTTTGGTGGCGGCACGCTGGGCCACCCCTGGGGCAACGCTGCTGGTGCCTGCGCCAACCGCGTGGCACTGGAGGCTTGTGTTCAGGCGCGTAACGAAGGTCGTGAGATCGAGAAGGAAGGCAAGGAAATTCTTACCGCCGCCGCCGCTAGCAGCCCCGAACTCAAGATCGCCATGGAAACGTGGAAAGAGATCAAGTTCGAGTTTGATACCGTCGACAAACTGGACATCTCGAACAAGTAAGGAGCAACGAGCTGGAAGCGTGGGTGGGGGCTCCTCCCGCCATTGCATCCAGGTCTGTTCCTAATTTATTGAAAGGAAATAAACATGGCTGTTCAAGTTTACAAAGCCGGGACCAAATACGAGACGTTTTCTTATCTGCCCGTGATGACGGCTGATCAGGTGCGTCGCCAGATCGCTTACTGCATTAGCCAGGGTTGGAACCCGTCGGTTGAGCACACCGAAAAAGGCACCAAAGCGACCAGCAACTACTGGTACATGTGGAAGCTGCCCTTCTTCGGTGAGCAATCGGTTGATGCCGTGCTGGCCGAACTGGATGCGTGTCACCGTGAATTCCCTGATCAACTGGTGCGTTTTGTCGCGTATGACAACTACGCGCAAAGCCAGGGCATGAACTTCGTGGTGTATCGCTAAATAGCAAGACAACGCCGGCACGCAGGTGTCGGCGTTGAACAAGCAAGAGTGTTTCATGTTCTGTTTGTTGAGTTCGCGGTTGCGCAAGTGCTGAATTTACGCAATCGCGACCTCAACAAACCCGTTTATATCGAGGTAAGTGATGGCACTAACCACCGACAGCAAAGCCACAGCGACCCTTTCCGGGCGTGAATTGGCGTTAATGCGTCGCAAGGCGATGGCTTTGCACGGCAAGGC
>JAWOJD010000107.1:0-40294 GCA_046484355.1 Thiobacillus sp. | reverse complement strand
GGGTACTTGAAATGGCTAAGGAAAAGTTTGCGCGGACCAAACCGCACGTAAACGTAGGCACGATTGGACACGTTGACCACGGCAAGACCACCTTGACCGCGGCGATCACCACCATTTTGTCGAAGAAGTTTGGTGGTTCGGCCAAGAAATATGATGAGATTGACAGTTCGCCCGAAGAAAAGGCGCGCGGCATCACCATCAACACCGCCCACGTTGAGTACGAGACCGAAAAGCGTCACTACGCACACGTGGACTGCCCTGGTCACGCTGACTACATCAAGAACATGATTACCGGCGCGGCGCAGATGGACGGCGCCATTCTCGTCGTTTCCTCGGCTGACGGTCCCATGCCCCAGACCCGCGAGCACATCCTTCTGGCCCGTCAGGTTGGCGTGCCCTACATCATCGTCTACATGAACAAGGCCGACATGGTCGACGACGCCGAACTGCTCGAGCTCGTCGAAATGGAAGTACGCGAACTGCTCAGCAAGTACGACTTTCCTGGTGACGACACCCCCATTATCATCGGTTCCGCCCTCAAGGCCCTCGAAGGCGACCAGAGCGACATCGGCGAGCCCAGCATCATCAAGCTGGCCGAAGCCCTTGACACCTACATCCCCGAGCCCGAGCGTGCCGTGGATCGCCCCTTCCTCATGCCCGTCGAAGACGTCTTCTCCATCTCCGGTCGCGGCACCGTTGTGACCGGTCGTGTCGAGCGTGGCGTCATCAAGGTTGGCGAAGAAATCGAGATCGTCGGCATTGTTCCCACCGTCAAGACCACCTGCACCGGCGTTGAAATGTTCCGCAAGCTGCTCGACCAGGGTCAGGCAGGCGACAACGTTGGCGTACTGCTGCGCGGCACCAAGCGTGAAGAGGTCCAGCGTGGCCAGGTTCTGGCCAAGCCCGGCTCCATCAAGCCGCACACCAAGTTCAGTGCCGAGATCTACGTGCTGAGCAAAGACGAAGGTGGTCGTCACACCCCCTTCTTCAACGGCTATCGTCCGCAGTTTTATTTCCGCACCACCGACGTCACCGGCAGCATTGAATTGCCGGCGGGCACCGAGATGGTGATGCCTGGCGACAACGTCAGCATCAAGGTTTCGCTGATTCAGCCGATCGCAATGGACGAAGGTCTGCGATTCGCCATCCGCGAAGGCGGCCGCACCGTCGGTGCAGGCGTCGTGGCCAAGATCGAAGAGTAAGGCAAGGTAAATGGATAACCAGAAAATTCGCATCCGCCTGAAGGCGTTTGATTACAAACTGATCGACCAGTCGGCGCTTGAAATCGTTGAAACGGCCAAGCGTACCGGTGCTGTGGTTAAAGGCCCGATTCCGTTGCCGACCTCGATCGAGCGTTTTGACGTGCTGCGTTCGCCCCATGTCAACAAGGCTTCGCGTGACCAGTTTGAAATCCGTACCCATCGACGCTTGATGGACATCATGGATCCTACCGACAAAACAGTCGATGCTCTGATGAAACTGGATTTGCCCGCTGGCGTGGACGTCGAAATCAAGTTGTAAAAACGGCTCGGCATGCGTATAATGCTGCCGCTCCAGTAGTAACACTAGTCGCCGGTCAATAGTAATCGGCACCTACAACCCATGCCTGGGCTAAATCCAGGCCTGAGATAGGATATACAAAAATGAGTATCGGGCTCGTTGGCCGCAAGGTCGGCATGACCCGCATCTTTACCGAGAACGGTGCGTCCGTTCCGGTGACGGTGTTGGAAATGTCAAATAATCGCGTTACGCAAGTGCGCACCCCAGAAAGTGATGGCTATTCAGCTGTTCAGCTGGCCTATGGCAGCCGTCGCAACAGTCGCGTCAGCAAAGCAGAGGCAGGACATTTCGCCAAGGCGGGTGTCGATGCGGGCGAATTGCTGCGTGAATTCCGTGTCGCCGCTGAAGTCGCTGCTGAATATCAGCCGGGCACTTCGGTCTCGGTCGAGATTTTTGCCGCAGGCCAGAAGGTCGATGTGACCGGCGTCACGCAGGGCAAGGGCTTTGCGGGCACGATCAAGCGTCATAACTTCAAATCCCAGCGCGCAACCCACGGTAACTCCCGTTCGCACAATGTGCCGGGATCGATCGGTATGAACCAGGATCCGGGTCGTGTTTTCCCCGGCAAGCGGATGTCTGGCCACATGGGGGCGGTGACCTGCACCAAGCAGAATCTTGAGGTTGTGCGCGTGGATGCGGAACGCGGGCTGGTTCTGTTGAAAGGTGCCGTGCCGGGCTCCAAGGGCGGCCACGTCGTGGTGCGCCCAGCAGTGAAAGGGGGTGCCTGATGGACTTAACCGTTATCAATGATCAAGGCCAGCAGGTGTCGAGTGTGGCGGCTTCTGATGAGACCTTTGGTCGCGACTACAATGAAGCGCTCATCCACCAGGTGGTGACGGCGTTCCAGGCCAATGCCCGCAGTGGCAACCGCGCGCAGCAGACGCGAGCCGAGGTTACGGCATCAACGCACAAGCCGTGGCGCCAGAAGGGCACCGGACGTGCGCGTGCGGGTCGGTCGTCAAGCCCGATCTGGCGTGGGGGTGGTGTCACCTTCCCGAACAAGCCGAATGAGAATTTCACCCACAAGGTCAATCGCAAGATGTATCGCGCCGGTTTGGCGTCGATCCTTTCTCAGCTGGCACGCGAAGGCAAGCTTAAGGTGGTGGAAAGCCTGGGCATTGATTCGCCGAAGACCAAGGTGCTCGCCGGCAAGTTGAAGTCGATGGGGTATGGCAAGGTGATGATCATCGCCGACAGCGTGGATGACAACCTCTGGTTGTCGTCGCGTAACCTGCCAAACGTGTATGTGGTTGAGCCGCATCAGGCCGATCCCTGGAGCCTGGTCAAGTTTGGAAGTGTTCTGATCACCAAGGCGGCGGTCAAGCAGTTTGAGGAGATGGTGTAATGGGCGCGATCAGTCAGGAGCGTTTGCTCAAAGTCATTCTCGCGCCCGTGATCTCCGAAAAGAGCACGCGTGTCGCGGACAAAATGAATCAGGTCGTGTTTCGTGTTTTGCCCGATGCGACCAAGCAGGAAATCGGTGCGGCAGTTGCCTCCTTGTTCAAGGTCGAGGTGACGGGTGTACAGGTGCTGAACGTTAAGGGTAAGGTCAAGCGTTCCGGTCGTGTCATGGGTCGTCGTGACAACTGGAAAAAAGCGTATGTCTCCCTTAAGCCGGGTCAGGACATCGACTTTGCGTCCGGACAGTAAGGGAGATAAACATGGCACTGATTAAAGTCAAACCCACCTCTGCGGGCCGTCGCGCCGTTGTGAAAGTTGTCACGCCGGGCCTGCATAAGGGCAAGCCCGAAGCGTCGCTACTCGAGCCCAAGAAGCGTGGTTCGGGTCGTAACAACAATGGTCATATCACCGTACGCCACAAGGGTGGCGGCCATAAGCAGCACTACCGCGTGGTCGATTTCCGCCGAAACAAGGATGGTATCGCTGCCACGGTTGAGCGCATTGAGTATGACCCCAACCGTTCTGCGCATCTCGCCTTGTTGTGCTTTGCTGATGGCGAGCGCCGTTACATCATTGCGCCGCGTGGCGTGCAGGTGGGTGCTCAGCTTGTGAGTGGCGTTGAAGCGCCGATCAAGGCGGGGAACTGTCTTCCGTTGCGAAGCATTCCGGTCGGCAGTACGGTCCACTGCGTTGAAATGATGCCTGGCAAGGGTGCGCAGATTGCGCGCTCCGCCGGCACCTCGGTCCAGTTGCTTGCGCGTGAGAGCAGCTACGCTCAACTGCGACTCCGCTCTGGCGAGATTCGCAAGGTGCATATCGATTGCCGCGCAACCCTGGGTGAAGTCGGCAACGGCGAGCACAGCCTGCGTTCGATAGGTAAAGCCGGTGCAAACCGCTGGCGCGGTATTCGTCCGACCGTTCGCGGCGTGGTGATGAACCCGTGTGATCACCCGCATGGTGGTGGCGAAGGCAAGACGGCGGCAGGTCGCCATCCTGTCAGCCCGTGGGGTACGCCTACCAAAGGCTATCGCACTCGCAGCAACAAGCGCACCTCCAACATGATTGTCCGCCGCCGCAACGCGCGCTGATTGAGGTAGAGAGATATGGCACGTTCCATTAAAAAGGGCCCCTTCGTTGATGGGCACCTGTTGAAAAAAATTGAAGCCATTCGTGGCACCAACGACAAGCGCCCCGTGAAAACGTGGTCGCGTCGGTCGACTGTGCTGCCTGATTTCATCGGGCTGACCATCGCGGTTCACAACGGTCGTCAACATGTTCCAGTCTTTGTGACCGAGAACATGGTGGGTCACAAGCTGGGCGAGTTTTCGTTGACGCGCACCTTCAAGGGGCACGTTGCGGACAAGAAGGCAAAGAGATAAGGGGCGGATGATGGAAGTTTCTGCGATTTTACGTGGTACGCGGTTGTCCGCACAAAAGGGTCGGCTGGTTGCCGACCAAGTGCGCGGCCTTCGCGTTGAGAAAGCGCTTGATATCCTTGCGTTCAGTCCCAAAAAGGGCGCAGGCATCATCAAGAAAGTCCTAGAGTCCGCAATTGCCAATGCTGAGCACAACGAAGGCGCTGATATCGACACCCTCAAGGTCAAGACCATTTGCGTTGACCAGGGATCGGTGTTGAAGCGTTTTACTGCCCGAGCCAAAGGCCGTGGTAACCGTATTAGCAAGCCGACCTGTCACATCAGTGTGACGGTTGGGGATTAAGGGAAACACGATGGGACAAAAAATACATCCGATTGGGTTCCGCCTCGGTGTGCAGCGCATCTGGACGGCGAAGTGGTACGGATCCAATCGTAACTTTGCCAGCACGTTGCTTGAAGACATCAAGGTGCGCGACTATCTGAAGAAGAAACTCGCCCACGCGTCGGTCTCAAAAGTCGTGATCGAGCGCCCGGCCAAGAACGCGCGCATCACTATTTTCAGTGGGCGGCCTGGTGTGGTGATTGGCAAGAAGGGTGAGGACATCGAAGTCCTGCGCAGCGAATTGGCGCGCATGATGACCGTTCCCGTGCACGTGAATATTGAGGAAGTCCGCAAGCCCGAGACCGATGCTCAGATCATTGCTGACGGGATTGCCCAGCAGCTTGAAAAGCGTGTGATGTTCCGTCGCGCCATGAAGCGCGCGATGCAAAATGCGATGCGCCTGGGTGCCCAGGGAATCAAGATCATGAGCGCAGGTCGTTTGAACGGTGCTGAGATTGCGCGTAGCGAGTGGTACCGTGAAGGCCGCGTTCCGCTTCATACCCTTCGTGCAGAGATCGATTACGGATTTTCTGAAGCAAAGACCACGTACGGCATTATTGGTATCAAGGTGTGGGTGTACAAGGGTGAAGCCCTCAGCCACAGCGACCAGCCTGTGGCCGCCGAGCAGGAAAAGCGCGGCAAGAAACCAGGAGTGAAACATGCTGCAGCCAGCTAGAAGAAAATTCCGCAAGGAACAAAAGGGCCGTAATACCGGCCTGGCGACCCGCGGTGCAAGCGTCAGTTTTGGCGACTTTGGCCTGAAGGCCGTTGGCCGTGGACGCTTGACGGCACGCCAGATTGAGGCGGCCCGCCGCGCAATGACCCGCCACATCAAGCGTGGCGGACGCATCTGGATTCGCATTTTCCCGGATAAGCCGATTTCGCGTAAACCCGCTGAAGTCCGTATGGGTAATGGTAAGGGTGCGCCGGAATATTACGTTGCTGAAATCCAGCCGGGCAAGGTCCTGTACGAAATGGGTGGCGTGACTGAAGAGCTCGCACGTGAGGCATTCCGTCTTGCGTCTGCCAAATTGCCAATTGCGACAACATTTGTTGCCCGGATGATCGGGAGCTAAAGATGAATACCAAAGAAATGCGCGGCAAGAACGCCGACGAACTGAAGCAGGAACTCGAGTCGCTCTTGCGTGCTCACTTCTCGCTCCGTATGCAGGTAGCCACTCAGCAGTCCAGCAAGACTGCTGACCTGGGGAAGCTGCGCCGCGATATTGCGCGGGTGAAAACCATTATGCGTGAGAAGGCAGGTCAAGCATGACTGAAATCAAGAAAGTAGTCCGCACCCTTTCCGGGCGCGTGGTAAGCGACAAGATGAACAAGACTGTAACGGTCCTGGTCGAGCGCCGCGTCAAGCACCCGCTGATCGGCAAAGTGATCCGTTTGTCGAAGAAGTACCATGCCCATGATGAAAACAATGAGTTTCACGAAGGCGACATGGTCCAGATCGAGGAGTCGCGCAAGATGTCGCGCACCAAGGCATGGACAGTAAGCAAATTGATTGAGCGTGCTCGCGTATAAAGCTTGCATGGAAGTCAAAGACTCAGTATAGTGCTGCGTTTTCCGGTTGGTGAGCCGGTTGGTTTAAAACCGGTTCGCTGATCAAAGCAATCCCGCAATATGCGGGGATTCTCCCGAACGGGTTCCAAAACTGGCCGCCGCCTAGATTGATGCAGGCGTGGTGGATAAAGTTGGAGGCAATTAAATGATTCAGATGCAGTCCGTATTGGACGTGGCGGACAACACTGGTGCGCGATCAGTTATGTGCATCAAGGTGTTGGGCGGCAGTCATCGCCGTTATGCGAGCGTGGGCGACATCATCAAGGTCAGCATCAAGGATGCGGCGCCGCGTGGTCGTGTAAAGAAGGGTGATATCTACAATGCCGTGGTTGTGCGCACTGCCAAAGGCGTGCGGCGTCCTGACGGTTCCCTGGTTCGATTTGATGGGAATGCGGCCGTGTTGCTCAATACCAAATTAGAGCCGATCGGTACCCGTATTTTCGGGCCGGTCACCCGTGAGTTGCGTAACGAGAAGTTCATGAAGATCGTCTCGCTTGCGCCTGAGGTTCTGTAAAGGGTAATCATGGCAAAGATTCGTAAAAACGACCAGGTGATCGTTCTGGCCGGCAAAGACAAGGGAAAGCGGGGCACGGTCCTGCGCGTCCTGGATGATGGTCACTTGGTGGTTGAGGGCGTGAATCGCGTCAAAAAGCATCAAAAGCCGAATCCCATGCGGAATATCCAGGGCGGGATCGTAGAAAAAGAGATGCCCATTCAGGCTTCCAATATCGCATTGTTCAATGTGGCTACGGGCAAAGCTGATCGAGTGGGTTGTAAGGTGCTGGAGGACGGCCGCAAAGTGCGTGTGTTCAAGTCCAACGGCGAAATGGTTGACGCACAGGGGTAAACATGGCGCGTTTTCAAGACTACTATCGTGAGACGGTTGTTCCCAAGCTGGTAGAGCAGTTTGCTTACAAATCCGTTATGGAAGTGCCCCGGATTCAAAAGATCACCCTGAACATGGGTGTCGGTGAAGCGGTGGCAGACAAGAAGGTAATGGATCATGCGGTTTCGGACATGCAGAAGATTGCGGGTCAGAAGCCGGTTGTGACCAAATCCAAGAAGTCCATTGCGGGCTTCAAGATTCGTGACAACTACCCGGTTGGTTGCATGGTGACCCTGCGTCGCGGCCGGATGTTCGAATTCCTTGATCGTCTGGTGACTGTGGCCATGCCGCGTATCCGTGACTTCCGTGGTGTCTCTGGTAAATCCTTCGATGGCCGTGGCAACTACAACATGGGCGTCAAGGAGCAGATCATCTTCCCGGAAATCGAATACGACAAAATCGATGCTTTGCGCGGGATGAACATCACCATCACCACCACTGCTAAAACTGATGACGAAGCGCGAGCATTGCTGGCCGCCTTCAGTTTCCCGTTCAAGAATTGAGGCAAGCATGGCCAAGTTATCCTTGATTAACCGTGAAGAAAAACGTGCTCGCATGGTGAAGAAATTTGCTGCCAAGCGTGCTGAAATCAAAGCCGTGATTGCAAATGTGCAAACCAGCGATGAAGACCGGATGGCTGCATACAAGGCGCTGCAGGAATTGCCGCGCAATTCAAGCCCGGTGCGCCAGCGTAACCGGTGTCAGCTGACGGGGCGTCCGCGTGGCGTGTTTAGCAAGTTTGGTCTTGGGCGCAGCAAGCTGCGTGAATATGCAATGCGCGGCGAGATTCCGGGCATTGTCAAGGCGAGCTGGTAAGGGGTAGACGATATGAGTATGAGTGATCCCATAGCGGATATGCTGACCCGCATTCGGAATGCGCAAGCGGTCGAGAAAGCGGTTGTCGGAATGCCCTCCTCCAAGGTCAAAGTGGCCATTGCCAAAGTCCTGAAGGATGAAGGTTACATCGATGGTTTCGACATTCGCGGTGAAGCGGGCAAGCCGATGCTTGAGCTCCAGCTTAAGTATTACGCGGGCCGCCCGGTCATCGAGCACATTGAGCGTGTGAGCAAGCCAGGGCTGCGTATTTATAAGGGTGCTGAGGATCTTCCTCGCGTCATGAATGGCCTGGGTGTCGCAATCGTATCCACTTCCAGTGGTGTGATGACGGACCGGCATGCACGCGCAAAAGGCGTGGGTGGCGAAGTCCTGTGCGTGGTTGCGTAAGGAGCGGATATGTCACGAGTAGCTAATAATCCCATCACCGTGCCGTCCGGCGTAGAAATCAAGCTCGGCGATACGGTGTCGGTTAAAGGTCCGCTAGGTTCGCTGAGCCAGTCCATGTCGAGCGATGTGTCGGTTGCGCTGAACGAGGGCGTGGTGACTTTCGCGCCTGTTGGTGGAAGCATTCAGGCGAACGCCATGGCCGGCACCATGCGTGCCTTGGTTAACAATATGGTGCAAGGTGTTTCCAAGGGGTTTGAGAAGAAATTGCTGCTGGTCGGAGTCGGTTATCGTGCTCAGGCTCAGGGCGATGCACTCAACCTTTCGCTCGGGTTTTCCCATCCGGTGGTTCACAAGATGCCGGCTGGTATCAAGGTTGAAACGCCTACCCAGACAGAGATCCTGATCAAGGGGATTGATCGCCAGGTCGTTGGACAGGTTGCCGCTGAAGTGCGTGCATATCGTCCGCCAGAGCCCTATAAAGGCAAAGGCGTTCGCTATAGCGACGAAGTGGTGATCAAGAAAGAGACCAAGAAGAAATAAGGCTTAAGGACAGAAAATGAACACCAAGCAATCACGGATTCGCAGAGCGCGCAAAACCCGCGCCAAAATCGCGGCCGTCAAGGCGATCCGCCTGGCCATTCTCCGCACCAATAGCCATATCTATGCGCAGATTATTTCTGCCGATGGCGGCACGGTGATGACGAGCGTTTCCACAAATGACAAAGACATGCGTGGCGAATTGCCCAATGGCGGAAATGTGGCTGCTGCTGCTGCAGTAGGCAAGCGCCTGGCTGAAAAGGCCAAGGGTTTGGGAATTGAAAAAGTGGCTTTCGACCGGTCTGGATTCAAGTTTCATGGGCGCGTAAAGGCCCTGGCTGAAGCAGCCCGCGAAGGCGGTTTGGTATTTTAACGAGGCAGAATCAAGATGGCCCGTACAGCACCTACAAGTAACGAAGAGCGCGGCGACGGCTTGCGCGAGAAGATGATTTCGATCAACCGTGTCACCAAGGTGGTGAAAGGTGGTCGGATCATGGGTTTTGCCGCGCTGACGGTTGTCGGCGACGGCGATGGCGGTATCGGCATGGGCAAGGGTAAGTCCCGCGAAGTGCCGGTTGCCGTCCAGAAAGCCATGGAAGAAGCCCGTCGTCAGTTGGTCAAGATCAACCTGAAACATGGCACATTTCATCATACGGTGGTGGGCCATCACGGCGCATCCCGCGTGCTGATACAGCCTGCATCGGAAGGTACCGGCATTATTGCGGGTGGCGCGATGCGCGCTGTGTTCGAGGTCATGGGCGTGCAGAACGTGCTGGCGAAATGTCTGGGTTCAACCAACCCCTACAACGTCGTGCGGGCAACCATCGACGGCCTGATGAAAATGTCCACGCCGTCCGACATTGCTGCCAAGCGCGGCAAGTCTGTCGAAGACGTGACGGGATGAAGCCATGAGTGAGCAAAAGAAAATCAAAGTGACCCTGGTCAAAAGCATGATTGGGACCAAGGCTCCCCATCGTGCATGCGTGCGCGGTCTCGGTTTGCGCCGGATGCACCACACGGTTGAAGTGCTGGATACGCCGGAAAATCGCGGAATGATTACCAAGGTCGCCTATCTGGTGAAGTGCGAGGCTTAAATGGAACTGAACAACATTAAACCGGCCGATGGTGCCAAAAAGGACAAGCGCCGCCCTGGACGCGGCATTGGATCGGGTTTGGGTAAAACGGGCGGTCGCGGCCATAAGGGTCAAAAATCTCGTGCCGGTGGTTTCCACAAAGTCGGATTCGAGGGTGGTCAGATGCCGATGCAGCGCCGCCTTCCCAAGCGCGGTTTTGTCTCCCTAACCAAGGCCGACACCGCGCGTGTTCGTCTCTATGAACTGGCCGACATCGGCGTCGACGAAATCGATCTGCTCGTATTGAAACAGGCAGGCATCGTGGGCGCTTCGATTAAGGCTGCACGGGTCTACCTGGCAGGTGAGATTGGCAAGCCGGTCAAGCTGCGGGGCATTGCTGTGACCAAGGGCGCGCGCGCCGCGATCGAAGCTGCCGGCGGCAGCATCGCAGAGTAAGTAAAGAGGATCCGCACGTTGGCAATGCCCAAAACCGGCTTGAGCAAGTTTGGAGATCTGAAGCGCCGCCTGCTGTTTCTGCTTGGTGCCTTGATCGTATACCGGATTGGAACCTTCATTCCGGTTCCGGGTATCGATCCACTTGTCCTTGATCAATTGTTCAAGTCGCAGCAGAGCGGCATCCTGGGCATGTTCAACATGTTCTCGGGCGGTGCGCTCTCGCGTTTCAGCGTGTTTGCACTGGGTATCATGCCGTACATTTCGGCATCGATTATCGTGCAGTTGATGACGACTGTATCGCCTACCCTCGAAGCGCTCAAGAAAGAGGGCGAGGCGGGGCGGCGCAAGATTACGCAGTACACCCGCTACGGGACCTTGTTTCTGGCGGTGTTTCAGGCGCTGGGCATTTCGATCGCGCTGGAGTCGCAGGCAGGCCTGGTGCTTGATCCTGGCATGACCTTTCGCTTGATTTCGGTCGTTACGCTGACCGCGGGCACAATGTTTCTGATGTGGCTAGGCGAACAGATTACCGAGCGAGGGCTGGGTAACGGTATCTCACTGATTATTTTTGCAGGTATTGTGGCTGGACTGCCCTCAGCGATTGGTGGAACGCTTGAGTTGACACGCACTGGCGCCTTCTCGATTCCGCTGGTGCTGATGTTGTTTGTTGGTGTGCTGCTGGTGACGGCTCTGGTTGTGTTTGTCGAGCGGGGTCAGCGCAAGATTCTGGTGAACTATGCCAAACGTCAGGTGGGCAAGATGGTGGTTGGGGGGCAAAGCTCGCACCTGCCTTTGAAACTGAATATGGCCGGCGTGATCCCCCCGATTTTTGCTTCCAGCATCATCCTGTTTCCGGCCACGCTGGCGGGCTGGTTCGGAAGCGGCGAAAACATGGGTTGGCTGAAAGACATTGGCGCGACGCTTGCGCCCGGCCAGCCTGTTTATGTATTGCTGTATGCGTTGGCCATCATCTTCTTCTGTTTTTTCTATACGGCCCTGGTGTTCAATCCCAAGGAAACCGCAGATAACCTGAAGAAAAGTGGCGCATTTGTACCCGGTATCCGTCCGGGTGAGCAGACGGCCCGGTATATCGACAAGATTTTGACCCGGCTGACCATGGTTGGCGCGATCTACATCACGCTGGTGTGCTTGTTGCCCGAGTTTTTGATTTTGAAATGGAACGTTCCCTTCTACTTTGGTGGAACGTCGCTATTGATTATTGTGGTGGTGACAATGGACTTCATGGCGCAAGTTCAGTCCTATGTCATGTCCCACCAGTACGAAGGGCTGCTCAAAAAAGCCAATTTTAAAAAGGGTCTGGCGGGGCGTTAATGTCGAGGGAAGATGTCATCCAGATGCAGGGTGAGGTCTTGGAAAACCTCCCCAACGCAACGTTTCGGGTCAAGCTTGAAAATGGACATGTGCTTCTGGGTTACATCTCCGGAAAAATGAGGATGCATTACATCCGAATACTTCCGGGCGACAAGGTAACCCTGGAGCTGACGCCTTATGATTTAAGTAAGGGCCGGATTGTATTTCGGGCCAAGTAAATATCCATCGGCGCTTCGTTGCCGATGGGTGAATGGAGAAAACCATGAGAGTACAAGCTTCAGTCAAGAAAATGTGCCGCAAGTGCAAAGTGGTTCGCCGCAAGGGTGTGGTGCGCGTAATTTGTGCTGATCCGCGTCACAAGCAGCGCCAGGGCTAACCTGTCGCCTAAGAAGTTGGGGAAACAGGCCACCCTTAATTGGGTTGGCGTGTTATAATATTTTGTTTTGCGTTCGGAGCTCTGCGAATGGCTCGTATTGCTGGGGTTAACATCCCTAATCATCAACATGCGGTTATTGCTTTGACCGCCATTTATGGCATTGGCCGGAACACGTCCGGAAAAATTTGCGAGGCTGCGGGCGTTGCCCATGCTTCAAAAATCAAGGACCTGTCCGAGGCTGAAATGGAGCGCTTGCGTGAAGGCGTCGCCATGTTCACGGTGGAAGGCGATTTGCGTCGCGAAATCACCATGAACATCAAGCGTCTGATGGATCTGGGCTGCTACCGCGGCTTCCGTCATCGTAAAGGCTTGCCTGCGCGTGGTCAGCGTACCCGCACCAATGCGCGTACCCGTAAAGGCCCGCGCAAGGCCATCAGGAAATAAAGGTTAATCATGGCAACGAAAACTGCAACGCGCGTTCGCAAGAAGGTCAAGAAGAATGTCGCAGAAGGTATCGCGCACATTCATGCTTCGTTTAACAACACGATCGTGACGATCACTGATCGTCAAGGCAATGCGCTGTCATGGGCAACTGCGGGTGGTGCGGGCTTTAAGGGCTCGCGCAAATCCACCCCCTTTGCTGCACAGGTCGCTGCTGAAAACGCTGGCAAAATGGCACAGGAATATGGTGTCAAGAATCTGGAAGTCCGCATCAAGGGCCCTGGCCCGGGCCGTGAGTCCACCGTGCGTGCGTTGAATGGATTGGGCTTCAAGATTGTTGCGATCTCGGATGTCACGCCGATTCCGCACAACGGTTGCCGTCCTTCCAAAAAGCGTCGTATTTAATTCAAGGGTAAATCATGGCTCGTAATCTTGATCCCAAGTGCCGTCAGTGCCGCCGCGAAGGCGAAAAGCTGTTCCTGAAGGGCGAAAAGTGTTTCACCGATAAATGTGCAATCGAGCGCCGTCCTTACGCGCCTGGCCAGCATGGTCAGAAAAGCGGTGCACGTCTGTCGGGTTATGGCGTTCAGCTGCGTGAAAAGCAGAAAATCCGTCGCATCTATGGCGTGCTCGAAGGCCAGTTCCGGCTGACCTACAAGCGTGCGGATAGCCGCAAGGGCGTGACGGGTGAAAACCTGTTGTCAATTCTTGAATCGCGCCTGGATTCGGTGTGCTATCGAATGGGCTTCGGCGCATCGCGCACTGAAGCCCGTCAGGTTCTGCGCCACAACGGCATCCTGGTGAATGGTCGTCGGGTCAACATTCCGTCGTATCAGGTTCGTGCCGGTGATGTGGTTGAGGTGTCGGAGAAGGCCAAGGCTCATCTTCGCGTCAAGGCGGCTGCCGAAGCGACTGCTGCCCGCGGCTACCCTGAATGGGTCGAGGTCGATGCCAAGGCGCTCAAAGGTACCTACAAGGCCGCCCCGCAACGTTCGGAACTGCCGTCGACCATCAATGAATCGCTGGTCGTTGAACTGTACTCCAAATAAGTTGGCTCAGTCTTTTTGACTCGGTCTTAAGGAATTGCACTCTATGCAAAGCGCTACAGAATTTCTCAAGCCGCGTATTGTCGAGGTGGATCGCGCCTCTCCATTGCACGCCAAGGTCATCATGGAGCCTTTCGAGCGCGGCTACGGCCACACGCTCGGCAATGCGCTGCGTCGTATCTTGCTGTCGTCCATGGTGGGCTACGCGCCGACCGAAGTCAGCATCAGCGGTGTGGTACATGAGTACTCCACCATTGAAGGCGTCCAGGAGGATGTCGTCGATATTCTGCTGAACCTCAAGGGCATCGCCTTCAAGATGCATGGCAAGAGCGAGGCACTGTTGAAGGTCTCCAAGTCCGGCGAAGGCGTCGTGACTGCCGGCGATATCGAAGTTGGCCACGATATCGAAGTGCTCAACCCCGATCACGTGATTGCTCACCTGACCAAGGGTGGCAAGCTCGACATGGAAGTCAAGGTCGAGAGTGGACGTGGCTATCAGCCAGTGACCGCGCGCAAGGTCTCAGAAGAGACCCGCACGGTTGGCTCGATCCTGATTGATGCCTCGTTCAGCCCTGTGCGTCGTGTGTCCTATTCGGTTGAGTCTGCGCGTGTGGAACAGCGCACCGATCTCGACCGCCTGGTCATCGACATCGAGACCAACGGCGTGGTCGAGCCGGAAGAAGCCGTGCGATCGGCAGCCCGCATTCTCGTTAATCAGCTGTCCGTCTTTGCTGATCTTGAAGGCACCCCGGCCGAGTCGGAAGCTGCGCATGCGCCGCAAGTCGATCCGCTGCTGATGCGTCCGGTGGACGATCTGGAATTGACCGTGCGTTCTGCCAATTGTCTGAAGGCGGAAAACATCTATTTTATCGGCGACCTGATTCAGCGTTCCGAAACCGAGTTGCTGCGCACGCCGAACCTGGGCCGCAAATCGCTGAACGAGATCAAGGACGTGCTGGCAACCAACGGCCTGTCATTGGGCATGAAGCTGGAAAACTGGCCGCCCGCAGGTCTCGAGCGTCCCTGATTTACTAAATACACCAACATAAAGTGCGGGCTGCCGTGGCTGGCAGCCTAGCCCAAGAATACAGACTGAAAGGATTTTAGCCATGCGTCATCGTCAATCAAACCGTAAACTCAATCGCACGACCAGCCATCGTCTGGCCATGTTCCGCAACATGACCAACTCGCTGCTCCGCCATGAAGTCATCAAGACCACCCTGCCCAAGGCCAAAGATCTGCGCCGCTTCGTCGAACCGCTGATCACCCTGGGCAAGGAGCCCAGCCTGGCCAATCATCGCCTGGCATTTGATCGCCTGCGTGATCGCGAAATGGTCGTCAAGCTGTTCGGTGAACTCGGCCCGCGTTACAAGACGCGTCCGGGCGGCTACCTGCGGATTCTGAAGTATGGCTTCCGGAATGGTGACAATGCACCGATGGCACTGGTTGAGCTGGTTGATCGTCCGCAAACTGATGCGGAAGTGGTTGAAGCCGAATAAGGCGCGACTCAAAACGCGTATCAAAAAGCCGGGGTAACCCCGGCTTTTTTCGTCTATGTCGACCCCAATTGATCGGTTCGGGAAGTTGGGTGAATGCTCTGCATGCCTTGATGCGTATCGCTGTTGTCGGGCATAGTGCGAACTTGCTTAGAAGCAGGATGACGCCGTGATTGTGCTGTTCACCGATTTTGGCATGCGCGACCCCTATGTCGGGCAAATCAAGGCGCGACTGGGTCAGCGTGCGCCGGACCAACTGGTGGTCGATTTGCTGCATGATGTGCCGGATTTCAATGCGCACGCCGGGGCGCATCTGCTGGCGGCTTTTGCATCGGGCTTTCCGCCCGGGAGTGTTTTCCTGGCCGTCGTCGATCCCGGTGTGGGTACACCGCGGGATGCGGTGGTCCTGATGGCGGGCGGACGCTGGTATGTCGGCCCGGACAATGGCTTGCTGTCGGTGGTGGCAGCGCGCAATGTCGATACGCGGGTTTGGCGGATCACCTGGCAGCCTGAAGGCATGACACCTACGTTTCATGGCCGCGATTTGTTTGCGTTGATTGCAGCCGATATCGCGCGGGGAGCGTTTCCGACGACAAAGCTGCACGGGATTGATCGACTGACAGTTGAATTCGACGCAGGTGACTTACTGCGCGTGGTCTACGTGGACCATTTTGGCAATGCCTGGACAGGGATACGGGACGTCCCGATAAATACGAATGTCCGTGTGGCTGGGGCCGCAATCCAGCATGCCGAAAGCTTCGGCTTTGTGGGGAAAGGCGAGGGGTTCTGGTTCATCAACAGCGTGGGACTGCTGGAGATCGCCGTCAACCGGGGCAACGCTGCGCAGACATTCGGGCTCAAGGTCGGCGATCCCGTACAGGTGCAACGTCTTAGCTGAGCCGGTTCAGTTCATTCCGAGCAGGATCACCCTGTAATCGTTGACATTGGTACGGGTTGGCCCGGTCACAACCAGATCGCCTATGCCGGCAAAAAAGTGGTAGCTGTCATGCGCCGCAAGCATGCTTGCTGCATCCATGTCCAGGTCGCGGGCGCGCGAAAACGTGTCTGGGGCGAGAATCGCACCCGCATTATCTTCGCTGCCATCAATTCCATCGGTGTCACACGCCATGGCCCATGTGGGTTTGTCGAGCATCAGGCCCAATGCAAGTAAATACTCGGTATTGCGACCGCCGCGGCCATGTCGGGGCGGCAGGGTGACCGTGGTTTCGCCGCCAGACAGCAGGGCCAGCGGGCGGGCAACCCGACACGATCGAACCAGTGCCGCATGGTGCGCAGCTGCTTCTTGGGCGTTGCCGCTGATCCTGTCGGACAGAACCAGCGCCTGGATGCCATGCCGCTCAAAGAAGCGGGCGGCGGCGGCAAGAGAGTCGCTAGCGCAGGCGATGACATGGTGTTCAAGATGGGCAAAACCCGGGTCGCCAGGTTTGGGGGTGTCCAGCCGCGAATCGCTGACGCAGGCTTCTAGGTAACGCCGGACGCCATTTGGAAGCGAAATGCAGTAATGATCGAGGCGCTCGAGCGCCTCGGAGCAGGTGGTGTGGTCCGCCATGCAGGGGCCGGACGCGATCATAGATGGGTCGTCGCCAGCCACGTCTGAAATCATCAGCACCCGTCCCCTGGCCTGCCCGGCCGCCTGAGCCAACCGTCCGCCGGAAAGCCGGGTGAGATGCTTGCGCACCGTGTTGATGTCGTGAATGGAGGCACCCGCATGCAGCAGGGCTTTGGTGACCTGACGCAGTTCCTTCAGGGTGACGCCTTCGACTGGCGCGGCAAGCAGGCTGGAACCTCCGCCTGAAATCAAGGCTAGCAGCAGGTCGTCCTCACCCAACTGAGCGGCCATATCCAGCATCCGCAAGGCTGCGGCTTCGCCCCGACCATCGGGTAGCGGATGGCTGGCCTCGACGACTTCGATACGGTGTGTGGGCCGGTTGTGTTGGTAGCGGGTGACGACCAGTCCGGCCAAGGGCGCGTCGGCTGGCCAGTGGGCTTCGACCGCCGACGCCATGCTGGCTGCGGCCTTGCCGCCGCCGAGCACCAGCGTGCGGCCCCGCGGTGGGGGCGGCAGGTACGGTGGAACCATGCGTGCTGGGTCGGCGGCGGCAACCGCGGCGCGAAACGAGGCCAGCAGAAGTTCACGCGGCGTCATGCTGCGCGGCGCAGGCGGCGGGCAATTCCGCTTTTCAGGTTGGGGCCGATGTCCATGGCCAGGCGGAACAGGATGGGCATGGTAAACAGCGTCAGCGTGGTGGCAACCATCAGCCCCCACACCAGGCTGGCTGCCATCGGCCCCCAGATCAGCGACTTGCCGCCTAGGCCGACCGCGAGCGAGAACAGTCCGCCGATGGTGGTCGCCGTGGTGATGAGGATGGGCACGACGCGCCGCCGCGCGGCATACAGCGTGGCGTGATCCAGGCTCATGCCGGACTTGAGGCGGGCGTTGGCGGCGTCGATCAGCACGATGGACGCGTTGACTGCGATGCCGGTGAGCGCGATGACGCCATACAGGGTGTACAGGCTGAGCGGGTTTTGGGTGATGAACAGTCCCATCACCACGCCGGTGAAGGCCATCGGCACTGTCAGCAGGATCAGCAACGGCTGCCAGTAGGAGCGGAACTGGGCGGCAAGAATCAGATAGATCAGTCCGACGCCGAGCAGGAAGAGCATCTTCATCGCATCCAGGCTTTCGTTGATGTCGTCGAGCTCGCCGGTGAAGTCGATGCGGACATTCGGATAGCGCGCCATCATGCCGTCCCACAATGACGCGATTTGCGCGTTGGCCGCCACTGTGTCGATGCGGGCCTTGTCGAGGTCGGACTCGATGGTGATCGCGCGCTTGAGGTTGTAGTGCTTGATGCCGCCTGAACCGGTGCGCGTTTCGGTGTGCACCAATGCACCGAGCGTGGTGGTGCCGCCGCCCGGCAACGCCACCGGGTCGGCCAGCAATTGCTGGACGTCCATGAGCCCATCGTCGCCGGTCCGGTTGGGGGTGGCGCCGCGCACCCGCACTTCGATCTTGTCGCCGCGGTCGCGGGTCTCGGTGATGATCTCGCCTTCGGTGTGCAGACGGATCAGACGGGCTGCCGTGGCAGGGTCGAGCCCGGCTCTTTTCAGCGCTTCGGCGTCGAACTGCATCACCAGCTGCGGCCGGCCGGGCAGATCGTCATCGGTGACGTCGCGCGTGCCGTCGATCTGCATCACTGCCTGCTTCAGTGCCTGCGTAGCCGCGCGCAACATCTCAACGTCGTCGCCCAGCAGCCGCAGCTTGATCGGTTTGGCCGCCGGCGGCCCACCCGACAACTGGGTAAAGGTGATTTTGCCGGCAGTGGGCAGCGCTTCAACATCCTTGCGCATCGCTGCCACCACCTCGCTCACATCGCGCTGATCCTTGCCGCGCGGGTTGAGCGACACGCTGACCTGGCCATAGTTGTCGCCGTACAGCGGCTCGGTGTCGGTCCACTTCACCCCGGCGTAGGACACGATGCCGCGTGCTTCTCCTGCCAGGAGATGGCGGCGCACGACGGCCTCGACCCTGGCCGTCTCACGCAGGGTGACGTCGATGGCGGACGCGCTGGGCATGTCGAGGTTGACGTAGAACAGGCGGATCGGATCGAAGGCAAAGAACTGCGTGCGCACTGCGCCGCCCGCTACCAGCACCACCGCGCCGACAAACAGCGCCAGCACCACCAGCCCGCTGATCCAGGGATGGCGCATCAGTCGAACCAGCGCCCGCGTGTACTTGACCCGCAGCGCGTGGGTGTAGCGTTCACGAAGCCCCTGCAGTCGCGTCGGACGGGTAAAGTTGAGATTGAGTCCGACTACGTGTGCCGGCATCATCCAGTAGGCTTCGAGCAGGCTGATAGTCAGTGCCAGCGTCACCACCAGCGGCACCAGCAGCATGAACTTGCCGACAATGCCTGGCATCAGCATCAGCGGCAGGAACGCTGCAATGGTTGTGGTGACGGCGGCCAGCACTGGCAACCCGACTTCGCGGATGGCGCCCAGCGTGGCGGTCAGCGCATCGGCGCCGCGCGCCACGCGGTAATAGATCGCCTCGGTGATGACGACGGTATCGTCCACCAGCATGCCCAAGGCGATGACGATGCCGAGCAGCACCGGAATGCTGAGGGTGAAATCGAAGGCGTGCAGCACGGCGAACGCACCCGCCAGTGAAAACGGAATCCCCAGGCCGACCAGCACCGCCAGGCGGCTGCCGAGAAACAGCCAGCACAATCCCAGCACCACCAGCAAGCCGATCAGCGCGTTGACTTCCATGACGCCGATGGCCTGCTTGGTGGGCACCGTCTGGTCGTCGAACAGCATCAGGCTGAAACCGCCGGATTGCAGCGACGGCGACCGTTCCCCGACGTATCGGTTGATATCGCTGACCAGGGTCAGCGTATTGACCTTGATTTTCTTGGTCACTGCCAGAATTACCGCGGGCTGGCCATGGCTCGACGCCAGGCTGCCGGGACGTGCGCGCGCCGTTTCCACCGTCGCCACGGCCGACAGTGGCACGGGCGAGCCGAGGCTGGGCGACAGGACCGACAGCCGGGCCAGATAGTCGGCATCAGCCTGCTGGCCGATCACCCGCACCAGCCAGTCGTCGTCGCCCACCCGGGCGCGGCCGGCGAAGGTGTCGCGAAACCAGGCGCGCACCGTGTCGGCAATCTGTACCGCTGACAGGCCGCGTGCCGCAGCCTCGGCGGGGGAGAATTCCACCCGCAACTCGGGGTCGCCCTGACCGGTCGCCAGCACCCGGTCCACCCCGGGCAGGCGTTCAATATCGTCCTTGATCTGCCGTGCGGTGCGGCGCAGACGTTCATCGTTGGCCGGCCCAGTCAATAGCACCATCGCGGTGGGAAAACCATTCGACGTGGTGATCTCCTGCACATCAGGCTCGCGCGCATCGTCCGGCAGGTCGCTGTTGTATTTGTTTTGCACCAGTCGCCGCAGGTCGGTCACGTGCTTGTCGAACTGGCGTTCAGACACCTCGCGAAAGCGCACCAGAATGACCGACGAGTTGTCGCGGCTGGTGCTGGACACGAAGCGGATGTCAGGCAGCGTGCGGATTGCCTCTTCCAGCGGGTCGGTGATTTTCTTTTCGACGTCTTCGGCCGAGGCGCCCGGCAGTACGGTGTTCACCACCAGCCAGTTGAAATTGATCTCCGGATCCTGCTCGCGCGGCATGTTGAGATAACTCAACACGCCCAGCAACAGGATCACCGCGAAGCTCACATTCGCCAGCGGGTGGTTGGTGATGAAGCGCGCGTACAGGCTCATAACGGGCTGTTCCGCGGATTCAGCGCGGCGTGATGGTCATGCCGTCCTGCAGGGCAAAGCGGCCGTCGGTGACGAGCACGGCGCTGGCGGGCAGGCTTGCGGCAGAGGCGGGCCGCCCTTCCTGCGCGCCGGGCAGGGGCACAAAGCGCACGCGCTGGCCGCTGACGACAAACACCCCGAGCTGGCCCGCACGCTTGATCAGATAGTCCGCCGGCACGAAGGCGCGCGGGTCGCGCCAGCGCAGCACCCCATTGCTGCCGGGCGCGGGCGCCGCCTGGGGAAAGCTGAAACGTGCTTCGTGGTTGCGGCTGGCAGGATTCATCGCGGGTGACACACGCAACAGCTTCACCCCGTATTCGCGACCCAGGCTGACAAACACAGGTTTCGCCTGTGCCAGCAGATCGGCATCGGCGGCCTGTACCTGTACCGACAATTGCAGCCGTGAGGTGTCCCACAACTGCACGATCGGGGTGCCGGGGCTGGCCAGTTCGCCCACCTGCGCCAGCCGCGCCTCCACAATCGCGGGGAAGGGGCTGCGCAGCGTGCACTTGCCGACCTCGCGCTGGGCTGCGGCGCGTGCGGCGGTGTTCAGCCTGACTTCGGCCGCCACCACGGATACTTCGGTTTTTTTCGTGTCGAGCGCGTCGCCGGAAATGAAGTTCTTGGCGGCCAGTTCGGTGCTGCGCTGCAATTGCCGCTGGGCGAGCTTCAGCCGCGCCTGTGATGATTCCAGCGCGGCCTGCGCGCGCTGCGCGGCAATTTTCGTGTCTGCGCAATCGAGCTGCAGCACCACCGCGCCCTTGGCGATGCGCTGCCCCGGTTCAACCGGAATGCTGTCGATGCGCGCCGCCAGCTCCGCAGACAGCTTGGCGAGGTTGAGCGAAACAACCTGGGCCGATGCTTCGCGCTGCGGATGAACCGCCAGTTCGGACAGCGGGCGGCTCTTGACAGCAACCGGCGGCGCGGCCAGCGCGGGCATGCATAACAGGGCGAACAGGCAGACAGCGATGCGCATGGCGGGGTCAGTGAAAAGGGATGCTGGAATTGTAGCGGCTTGGGCGGCGCGGAACAGGTATGGCGACAGCAAACAAAAACGGCCAGGAAAGCCTGGCCGCCATGAGTGACAGGAAACAGAATGACTATTTAGCGGCGTCTTTGGCCTTGTCGGCCACATTCTGCGCTGCGTCGGCGGTCGCCTGCGCAGCCTCTGCTGCCGCATCCATCGTGGCTTCAGCGGCTGAAGCAGCGGCATCCCCTGCAGCGTCGGCAGCGGCTGCCGCTGCTTCGGCACTCGCGTCCGCGGCGTCAGCAGCGGAATCTGCAGCAGCGCTTGCAGCATCCTGGGCTTGTTCCACCGCGGGGGCGGCAGCTTCTTCAGATTTTTGACAGGCTGTGAGCGCAAGGGCAGCAAACAGTGCGACGAGAAGTTTGGATTGCATGGATATCTCCCTCATGGTATGAAAAACAAGCATGCAGCTGACAAGCTGCATGCTTAATTAATAGATCAAAAGGCTGACGAAACAAGCTGTTGCGCAGGCGCACCGCTGTCGGATGAGGGATTGGGCGCTCAGAACGCTTCGTCTTCGCGCAGATAGCGCCACTGCCCCAGCGGCAGATCGCCCAGCCGCACCCGGCCGATGCGCACGCGTTTCAGCCCCACCACCTTCAGCCCCACCAGTTCGCACATGCGGCGGATCTGGCGCTTGCGGCCTTCTTGCAGAATGAAGCGGAGCTGGTCGGTGTTCTGCCAGCCAACTTTGGCCGGGCGCAGCCTGCGACTATCGAGCCAGAGCCCGTGGTTCAGTAGCGCAAGGCCTTTTTCATCGAGCCGCCCACTGACCCGCACCAGATACTCCTTCTCAACGTCGGAGTCCTCACCGATCAGTTGCTTGGCGATGCGGCCGTCCTGTGTCAGCACCAGCAGGCCGGTCGAGTCGATGTCGAGCCGGCCGGCCGGCGCCAAGCCCTTCAGGTGCGTGGGGTGGAATGCCTGGGTGGCACGGCCGTCCTGCCACTGGGTTTCCGGACGGATCAGCACGACGGCGGGCTGGTAGCCCGGCTCCGGCTGGCCCGACACGTAGCCGATCGGTTTGTGCAGCAGAAGCGTGACGCGCTGTTGCTGCAACTCGCTGGCGGCGCTGTCCAGGCGGATCGCGCAGGCCGGGTCGACCTTGGTGCCCAACTCGCTCACTCGCTTGCCGTCTACAAACACCAGCCCGCGCTCGATGTAAGTGTCGGCCTCGCGACGCGAGCACAAGCCGCGCTCGGACATCAGTTTGGACAGCCGGACAGGGTCGCTCATGTCAGGTGCGCGCCAGGACCGGCTTGAGGTAGTGGCCGGTATGACTGGCCTTGTTTGCAGCCACGGTTTCCGGGCTGCCTTCGGCGATGATCTGCCCGCCGCCGGCGCCGCCCTCGGGCCCGAGATCGATCAGCCAGTCGGCAGTCTTGATCACGTCGAGGTTGTGTTCGATGACGACCACGCTGTTGCCAGCGTCGGCCAGTCGCTGCAACACTTTCAGCAGCAAGTCGATATCGGCGAAATGCAGGCCGGTAGTGGGCTCGTCGAGGATGTAGAGGGTGCGGCCGGTGTCGCGTTTGGACAGTTCAAGCGCGAGCTTGACGCGTTGCGCCTCACCGCCTGAGAGCGTGGTGGCGGACTGGCCGAGACGGATGTAGCCGAGGCCGACGTCGATCAGGGTTTGCAGCTTGCGCTTGACCACCGGCACGACGGCGAAGAATTCGTTGGCCTGCTCGATGGTCATTTCCAGCACATCGCGGATGGTCTTGCCCTTGTACTGGATTTCCAGCGTCTCGCGGTTGTAGCGCGCGCTGTGGCAGACATCGCACGGCACGTAGATATCGGGCAGGAAGTGCATCTCGACCTTGATCATGCCGTCGCCCTGGCAGGCTTCGCAGCGGCCGCCCTTGACGTTGAAGCTGAAGCGGCCCGGCCCGTAGCCGCGCGCGCGCGCTTCGGGCACACCGGCGAACAGTTCGCGGATTGGCGTGAACAGCCCGGTATACGTGGCCGGGTTGGAGCGGGGAGTGCGGCCGATGGGGCTTTGGTCGACGCTGATCACCTTGTCGAAGAACTCCAGGCCGTGGATTTCGCCATGCGGCGCGGGCTCGGCCGACGAGCCATACAGGTGACGGGCAACCGCGGCGTACAGCGTGTCGTTGATGAGGGTGGACTTGCCCGAGCCGGACACGCCGGTGACGCAGACGAACAGCCCGACCGGCAGATTCAGCGTCACGTTCTTGAGGTTGTTGCCGCTGGTGTGGGTCACCACCAGCTGGCGTTCGGCGTCCGGCGCGCGGCGCGTGGCGGGAATGGCGATCGCACGTCGTCCGGACAGATACTGGCCGGTGAGCGAGTTCGCGTTCATCCGGATCTCTTCCGGCGTGCCTTCCGCCACCACTTCGCCGCCATGCACGCCCGCGCCGGGCCCCATGTCGACCACGTAATCGGCGGCGCGAATCGCGTCTTCGTCATGCTCGACCACGAGCACCGAGTTGCCGATATCCCGCAGGTGTTTCAGGGTGGACAACAGACGGTCGTTGTCGCGCTGGTGCAGGCCGATCGACGGCTCGTCGAGCACGTACATCACGCCGGTCAGCCCCGAGCCGATTTGCGACGCCAGCCGGATGCGCTGCGCTTCGCCGCCGGAAAGCGTGTCGGCGGAACGGTCGAGCGACAGGTAATCGAGTCCCACGTTATTGAGGAAGCCGACGCGGGCGATAATCTCCTTGACGATCTTGTCGGCGATCTGGGCGCGGTGACCGTCAAGTGTCAGGGCCTGGAAAAAAGCCAGCACCTGCTTCAAGGGCATCGCGCTCACTTCGTAAATCGGCACGCCGCCGACCATCACGTGGCGCGCCTCCTCCCGCAGGCGGGTGCCGTGGCAGGCCGGGCAGGACTTGTTGTTCTGATACTTGGCGAGCTCCTCGCGCACTGCCATCGAGTCGGACTCATGGTAGCGGCGGGCCATGTTGGCGAGCACCCCTTCGAACGGATAGCTTTTGGTAGTGAATCCGCCGCGCGGTGCCAGCGTCTGAAACGCGATGGCGTCCTTGCCGCTGCCGTTGAGGATCACGTCGCGGACGCGTTCGGGCAACGCTTCCCACGGGGTGTCGAGGTCGAAGCCAACATGCATCGCCAGGCTTTGCAACAGCATGAAGAAGAACTGATTGCGTTTGTCCCAGCCCTTGATCGCGCCGGAGGCGAGCGACAGATGCGGAAAGGCGACCACCCGCGCCGGGTCGAAAAATGTGATCTGGCCGAGGCCGTCGCAACTCGGGCACGCGCCCATCGGGTTGTTGAACGAGAACAGGCGCGGTTCCAGCTCGGGCAGGGCATAGCTGCAGATCGGGCAGGCAAACTTGGCGGAAAACAGATGCTCCGTGTCCGAGTCCATTTCCACCACCAGCGCGCGGCCATCGGAATGGCGCAGCGCGGTTTCGAAGCTTTCGGCCAGGCGCTGCTTGGCATCGGCACGCACCTTCAGGCGGTCGATCACCACTTCGATGGTGTGTTTCTTGTTCTTGTCGAGCTTGGGAACGGCGTCGATTTCGTGGACCTTGCCGTCCACCCGCACCCGCACGAAACCCTGCGCGCGCAGTTCACCAAAAAGTTCGAGGTTTTCGCCCTTGCGGCCCACCACCAGCGGCGCCAGAATCATCAGCTTGGTCTCTTCCGGCAGCGCCAGCACCGCGTCGACCATCTGCGATACTGTCTGCGCGGCCAGCGTGATGGCGTGTTCGGGGCACTGCGGGTCGCCGACGCGGGCGTACAGCAGGCGCAGGTAGTCATGGATCTCGGTGACGGTGCCGACAGTCGAGCGCGGGTTGTGGCTGGTGGCTTTCTGTTCGATGGAAATCGCCGGCGACAGACCCTCGATCAGGTCGACGTCGGGTTTTTCCATCAACTGCAGAAACTGCCGCGCATACGCCGACAGCGATTCGACGTAGCGCCGCTGGCCTTCGGCATACAACGTGTCGAAAGCCAGCGAGGATTTGCCCGAACCCGACAGCCCGGTCAGCACCACCAGTTTGTTGCGCGGCAGGTCGAGGTTGACGTTTTTCAGGTTGTGGGTGCGGGCGCCACGGATGCGGATATATTCCATTGTTTGACAGCGGGGAAGCGTGATTCGCAACCTGCTAATATAACGGACTTCCCGAATTCGCCTAACCCCGGTTGGCATATCCCGCAGTGGCCCACATCGACCTGTCCGAAAACATGACCCGCGCCGAAAAACGCGCCGCATCAGGACTGGCGGCGATTTTCGGCCTGCGCATGCTGGGCATGTTCCTGATCCTGCCGGTCTTCGCGCTGTATGCCGAACATTTGCCTGGCGGCGACAACCACACCCTGGTCGGTCTTGCGCTTGGCATGTATGGCCTGACCCAGGCCATCCTGATGATTCCGTTCGGCATGGCGTCGGACCGAATCGGCCGCAAGAAAGTCATCATTTTTGGCCTCATCGTGTTCGCGCTGGGCAGTTTTGTCGCGGCGGCGGCTACCGACATCTACTGGACCATCTTCGGCCGCGCGCTGCAGGGCGCGGGGGCAATCTCCGCCGCCGTGACCGCGATGCTGGCCGACCTCACCCGCGAAGAACACCGCACCAAGGCGATGGCATTGGTGGGATCCACCATCGGCGTCGCGTTCGCCGTATCGCTGGTGGCGGGGCCGGCGCTCAATCGCGTGATCGGCGTGCCGGGGATTTTTGCGCTGACCGGCATCCTCGCGCTGGCCGCGATTTGGGTGGTGAAAGTGTGGGTGCCCGACCCCGCTGCCGCGGACAGCCATTTTCACGCCGATGCGCAGGCCAATCCCGCGCGGCTGAAGGACGTGCTGCGCGATGGGCAATTGATACGGCTCGACTTCGGCATTTTTGCGCTGCATGCCGCGCAGATGGCGATGTTCGTGGTGGTGCCGGTGGCGCTCAAGAACAGCGGGCTGGCCATCGACCATCACTGGGCCGTCTACCTGCCGGTGCTGCTGGGCTCTTTCGTGCTGATGGTGCCGGCCATTATTTATGGCGAAAAGCGCGGCCAGATGAAACCGGTGTTCATCGGTGCGGTGGCCCTGATGCTGCTGGCACAGCTGGGGCTGGCGTTCGGCATCGATCATTTGTGGGGCATCGTCTGGGCGCTGTTCTTCTATTTCGTTGCCTTCAACCTGCTCGAAGCCAGCCTGCCCTCGCTGATCTCCAAGCTGGCACCGGCATCCGCCAAGGGCACGGCGATGGGCGTATACAATACCGCCCAGGCGCTGGGGCTGTTTTTTGGCGGTGTGTTTGGTGGCTGGCTGGCACAGCATCATGGTTTCCGGGTGGTGTTCCTGTTCTGCGTGATCATGATGGCGGCATGGTTGCTGGCGAGCCTGTCGATGAAGCCGCCGCCCGCAATCAAGACCCGCATGTTCCGGGTCGGCGCCATGGCCGAAGACCAGGCCGCGCTGCTGAAGGCGCAGCTGGCCGAAGTCGCCGGCGTGGTGGAAGTCGTGGTGCTGGCAGAAGAAGGCGTCGCCATGCTCAAGGTCAGCATCAAGGGCTGGGACGAAGCCGGCGCGCGCAACCTGCTGGATGTGCCGGCTGCCGCCTAGCCCATCCTGATAGAATCGGCGACGCTCATCTATTCAAATTCAAATTCGGGGAGAAAACATGGCATCCGTCAATAAAGTCATTCTGGTCGGCAACCTGGGGCGCGACCCCGACATGCGTTACCTGCCGAGCGGGGAAGCGGTCGCCAATCTCGCCATCGCCACCACCGACAAATACAAGGACAAATCCGGCCAACTGGTCGAGGCAACCGAGTGGCATCGCGTCAGCTTCTTCGGCCGCACCGCCGAAGTCTGCGGTCAGTACCTCAAGAAGGGCGGCCAGGTCTACGTCGAAGGTTCGATCCGCACCCGCAAGTACACCGACAAGGAAGGCGTCGAAAAGTACGCCACCGAAATCCGCGGCGACCGCATGCAGATGCTGGGCGGGCGTAGTGGTGGCGGCGTGGCTGACATGGACGACAGTGGCGGGTATGCCGAGGCCACGCCCCGCAGCCAGCCAGCCCCGGCTCGGGCCAATGCCCCGGCGCAACGCCCGGCCAGCAGCGGGTTTGACGACATGGACGACGATATTCCGTTCTGACCAGTCATGACGGTGGGGCGAAGCGCTCGAGGGTTCAACGCTCCAACAATGCGGATGGGATAGGGGCGCCATGCGCGCCGGAATGCAGTGAACCACAGACTACAAACAAGAATTGGTGTGTTGGGGGGGGCGCTTGTGCTGAGCAGCGCGCTGGCGCCAGTCAGTACGGCACGCGCAGCCGTCACCGAATCCGCCTTTCTCGACGAATTGCCGGTGGTGCTGTCGGTGTCGCGGATGTCGCAGCCACAGAACGAAGCGCCCGCTGCCGTCACCATCATCGACCAGGAGATGATCCGGGCCTCGGGTTTTCGCGATATCCCAGACTTGCTGCGCCTGGTGCCGGGATTTTCGGTTGCCTACACCCGCGACAATACCTGGGCAGCGGGGTATCACGGTCTGGCCGATGCCTTCTCGCGGCGCCTTCAGGTACTGGTGGATGGACGCTCGATCTATAGCGCGACGTATGGACTGGTCAACTGGGTGGAGTTGCCGCTTGCGATCGACGATATCGAGCGCATCGAAGTGGTGCGTGGCCCGAATGCCGCCACCTACGGGGCGAACGCCTTTTTTTCCGTGATCAACATCGTGACCAAGGATCCGTCGCAGGTGCCTGGGGGGTTTGCGTCGGTGCAATATGGCGAGCAGGGGATGGCCGGCGCCACCTTGCGCTACGGCGGGGGGGGCGAAGACTTGAGCTACCGGCTGACTTTCTCGGCGCAAAACCGCGATCGTTTTGAAACCGACATTGTCGATGCCGGCGTGCCCGGAAAACTGTTCGAGGAAGGCCGAACCTATCTCCTGAATGGCCGGATGACGTACCGATTGTCCGCCATTGATGAGCTTTCTGCGCAATTCGGCGTCAGCGTGGCCGATTTGCAGTCAGGGCGCTTGTTATCGCCACCCACTCCCATTCATTTTCTGGAGCCGCGGCAACAGGATACGGATACCCGATATGTTCAGGCCAGGTTTCGCCGCGCGCTGAACGCGGACGATGAATGGTCGTTGCAGCTGTATCACACCTGGTCGGACTTGAAGGCCCCGGCCCGTGTGCCCAGTGACTGGCTTGGGCTTCCTGCCGGGGCGACTGTCGTCGGCGACACGGATGCCATCCAGTCCCGCACCAACATCGAGTTCCAGGCCGGTTCACGGCTTTCACCTGAGCTTCGCATGATCTGGGGCGCCGAGGCACGTCATGAGCGGGTGCAGGCGCCGCTGTATTTTGGCGATGACACGGCCCGGACAGGAACGCTGGGTCGTGCGTTCGCCAACCTCGAATGGCGCGCGCGGCCCGACCTGCTGGTGCATGGAGGGGCGATGCTGGAGCATCACTACTTTACCGGCTTCGATGTGTCGCCCCGTCTGGCGGTCAATTACGACCTCGCGCCCGGCCACACCCTGCGACTCAATGTGTCGCAGGCCTATCGTACGCCGACCTTCCTGGAACAGGAGGGCTACTATGTGTACCGCACCACGACCGGGGCGATTGTCGATGTTGTGGGCCGGGCCATTTATGACCTGAAGCCCGAGCGCATCCGCTCGCATGAGATGGCCTATGTCGGCTTCTTCAAGTCCCTGATGTTGCAGATGGATGCCAAGCTGTTTTATGACAAGGTGGATGACTTCATCACCACCGAGCATGTTGCCGGGGAGCTCAACCCCCTGAACAGTGGGGGGTTCGAGGTGCGCGGAGGGGAGGTGCAGTTGAACTGGCAGCCGACTTCGGCATTGCGGCTGACTGCCCAGTATGCGCGGGTTCATATCGACTCCAGTGCCATCCTGCACGCGATTGACGACGATGTGCAGCCCTCGGCGCCGCGGGACAGTTTCAGCCTGCTGGCGCGCTACAATCTGGGCGGGGGGTGGATGGCAAGCGGGGGGCTGTACCATTCGGGCCGCCTGACCTGGCTGGGCGACGGCGACCCCACGCCGGCCTTCACCCGGGTCGATGCGCGCCTGGCGCGCCAGTGGAAGTGGCAGGGACATGACGTGGAAGCCGCCATCGTGGGTCAGAATCTGGGCCGGGACTATAGCGAGTTCCGCCCCGAGAACCGTTTCAGCCGTCGCGTCTACGGCAGCCTCGGCCTTCAGTGGTAATCCACGCAAAGACAGCCGCTCGACTGCGGTAGGCAGCGGTTTCGTACTTGTGCCAGCCATTTCGGTATAATCCCGCAACTACTTGATTGCCAGAGAATTTTCATGCCGATTTATGCTTACAAGTGCGCGTCCTGCGGTTTTGCCCAGGATGAAATGCAGAAAGTGTCCGATGCACAACTCACCGAATGTCCGTCGTGTGGCAAGGCCGATTACGCCAAGCAGGTGACAGCGCCGGGTTTTGCGCTCAAGGGCACCGGCTGGTATGCCACCGATTTCAAGGGCGGCAGCAAGCCTGCTGAAACCCAATCCGACGCGCCGTCGCCCGCATGCGGCACAGGCGCCTGTCCGGCGTGTAACTGACGCGGTGGATTCAAACAAGAAGCGGGCGGTGTGAGCCGCCCGCTTCTTGTTTTGAGCCGCCGCCGGATGTGTCTATGAAACGCTATTTCATTACGGGTCTGCTGATCTGGGTGCCATTGGGAATCACCCTGTGGGTGCTCAACCTGCTGATTGGCACCATGGACCAGAGCCTGACGGTGCTGCCCGAGCAGTGGCAGCCGGAAGCTTGGATCGGCGTGCGGATTCCCGGCCTGGGCGTGATTCTGACGCTGCTGGTGATTGTGTTTACCGGCGTGTTCGGCGCCAATTTCTTCGGCCAGAAAATTATCGATTTCTGGGAGCGGCAGTTGATCCGTATCCCGGTGGTGAAAACCATCTATGGCAGCGTCAAGCAGGTGTCCGATACGCTGCTGGCGGGGAATGGCCACGCCTTCCGCAAGGTGCTGCTGGTGCACTACCCGCACCCGCAGGCCTGGTCGCTGGCCTTTCAGACCAATGTGCCGGACGAGGTCACGCAGGTGTTGCCGGAGGAGCATGTGGCGGTGTTCATTCCCACCACGCCGAGCCCGGTCAACGGCTTTTATTTTTATGTAAAAAAGAGCGAGGTCATCGAACTGAATGTGTCGGTCGACCGCGCGTTGAAATACATCGTCTCGATGGGCGTGGCTTCTGGTGAAGCGCGCCCTGATCATCACTAGGAAGAACCATGCGTACTCACTACTGCGGCGCTGTCACTGCAGCCGAAATTGGCAACACCATCACCCTGTGCGGCTGGGCGCATCGCCGCCGCGATCACGGCGGCGTGATTTTCATCGACCTGCGCGACCGCGAGGGCATGATGCAGGTGGTGATCGATCCCGACACGCCTGAAGCGTTCAGACTGGCCGAAGACGTGCGCTCCGAGTTCGTGCTGAAGATCGAGGGCTTGGTGCGGGCGCGTCCCGCCGGTACCGAGAACCCCGCTATGCCGACCGGCATGGTCGAAATGCTGACCAAGAAACTGGAAGTGCTGAATCCCTCGCTGACACCGCCGTTCCAGATCGATGACGACACGATCAACGAAAATATCCGCCTGCAGTATCGTTACCTCGACCTGCGCCGCGAGCCGATGCAGAAGAACTTGAAGCTGCGTTATCGCGTGTCCAAGATCATGCGCGACTACCTCGATGCGAACGGCTTCATGGAAGTCGAAACCCCCATGCTGACGCGCTCGACGCCCGAAGGTGCGCGCGATTACCTGGTGCCGAGCCGGGTGCATGACGGCATGTTCTACGCGTTGCCGCAGTCGCCACAGTTGTTCAAGCAGCTGCTGATGGTGGCTGGCGTCGACCGCTATTTCCAGATCACCAAGTGCTTCCGCGACGAAGATCTGCGCGCTGATCGCCAGCCCGAATTCACCCAGGTCGACTTGGAAACCTCGTTCATGGGTGAAGAGAAGATCATGGGGCTGGTCGAAGGCATGATCCGCGACATGCTGAAGCGTGCGCAGGACGTCGATCTGCCTGCCGAGTTTCCGCGCATCGGCTACGCCGAGGCGATGAGCCGTTATGGCTCGGACAAGCCGGACATGCGCGTGACGCTTGAAATCACCGAGGCCAGCGACGCGATGAAAGACGTCGCTTTCAAGGTGTTTTCCGGGCCGGCCAACGATCCGAAGGGTCGCGTGGCGGCGCTGCGCATCCCGGGCGGCGCAGCGCTCAGCCGGGGCGAGATCGATGGCTACACCGAGTTCGTCAAGATTTATGGCGCCAAGGGGCTGGCCTATATCAAGGTCAACGACGTGAACCAGCTTAACGAGGCCGGCCTCCAGTCACCCATCGTCAAGAACCTCTCTGAAACTGCCTTGCGGACGGTGATAGAACGCACCGGTGCGCAGAACGGCGACCTGATTTTCTTTGGCGCCGACAAGGCCAAGGTGGTAAACGACGCGCTTGGTGCGTTGCGCCTCAAGATTGGCCACGAGAAGGGCCATCTCGACGGCCGCGCGTGGGCGCCGCTGTGGGTGGTCGATTTCCCGATGTTCGAATACAACGAGGACGAGAATCGCTGGGACGCGTTGCACCACCCCTTTACCGCGCCGAAGGATGGCCACGAAGACTGGTTGGCCACCGACCCGGGCAAGTGCCTGTCCAAAGCCTACGACATGGTGCTCAACGGCTGGGAAGTCGGCGGCGGTTCGGTACGTATCCACCAGCAGGACGTGCAGGAAAAAGTCTTCGCCGCGCTGAATATCGGCGAGGCGGAGCGCCGCGAGAAATTCGGCTTCCTGCTCGACGCCCTGCAATACGGTGCGCCGCCGCACGGCGGCCTGGCGTTCGGGCTGGACCGGCTGGTGACGCTAATGACCGGCGCCGAGTCGATCCGCGACGTCATCGCGTTCCCCAAAACCCAGCGTGCCTCGTGCCTGATGACCAACGCACCCAATGTGGTCGACGACAGGCAGCTGCGCGAATTGCACATCAAGCTGCGCAATCCGGTGGGCACGGACAAGGCGGCTTGAACATTTATTGATAAGCGAATACCCCAAGGGCATAAAGCACGCGAAGACGTGCTTTTCCTTCGCGTCCTTCGCGGACAAGGATTTTGAATTGAAGTTTTCCGATAGCCTGAACACCCTGCCCGAGGCCTGCGGTGCGCGCCTGCATCTGCGCGATGCCATGGGCACGGAGGTGGCGGTCATTGAAAATGCCCCCGGCACGGCCGGTTCGTTTCGTGTCTATGCCTATCTGGCAGGAAAATATGGCGCGATCACGCCCGCTGCGGCTGCTGAAGGTCTGACCCTCTTTGCCGAGCATGCTGACGATGCGCGGCTGAATCCCGGCAAGCATCCCAACATCGATCGCCTGCTCGCGATGACCTCGGACGCCGCAACGCTCGCTGCCGCCATCGACGCCTGAGCGGGCGGATTAACCCGGACTGCCGACAGGTTCGGACTGGCAGCGTCCCAAGCGATGGCACAGCGGGATCAGCCTTCTCGACAGCACGACATACAGCGTGGGCATGGTGAACAGGGTGAGCAGGGTGGAGAAGCCCAGTCCCCAGATGATTGCGGTCGCCAGCGGCCCCCACAACAACGACTCCCCTGCAAGTCCGATCGCCAGCGAGAGCAGGCCGCCGATGGTGGTCGCGCTGGTGATGATGATCGGCACGATGCGGCGCCGCGCGGCATACACGGCAGCATGCAGCACGCTCATGCCGGCATGCAGGCGCTGGTCGGCAGCGCTGAGCATGACGATGGACGCATTGACCGAAATGCCGGCCAGCGCGACGCCGCCATACAGGGTGTAAATGCTGATCGGATGGCCCGTCACCCACAGTCCGAGGATCATGCCGGTGAAGCCGATCGGCACGGCGGTGAGGACCAGGAAGGGCTTCCAGTAGCTGCGGAACTGCGCGCCCAGAATCAGCGAAATCAGTCCCACGCCAAGCAGGAACAGGCCGAGCAGCGAATCGACGCTCTCCCGGATGTCGTCGAGCTCGCCGGTAAAGTCGAGTTCAACGCCCGGATAGGTGCCTTTGATGGGTTCCCATTCCTGCTGGATCAGGGCGTTGGCCTGCGCGGTGTCGAGCAGGGTCTTGTCCAGGCCGGCCTGCAGGGAAATGGCGCGGCGGAAGTTGTAGTGACGGATCGCGCCGATGCCGGGCTCGGTCTGGACTACGAACAGCGAGCCCAGTGGAATCGTGCCGCCCTTGGGCAGCTTGATCTGCTGGTTGAGCATGGCGTTGATGTCGATGACTTCATCGGGCGCGGCGCGCACCCTCACGTTCAGCTTGTCGCCTTGCGCATCGTTGAGGGTCGTCACGACCGCGCCTTCGAAATGCAGGCGGATGATGCCGGCCAGCATGAACGTGTCCATGCTGAGCTTGGCCGCCTGACCGTGATCGACCTTGAGCGTGACCTCCTGCTTGCCGAACCGGGCATCGGTGTAAATATCCTGGATCCCGTCGATTTTCTGCATGATGGCGGTCAACGCATCGGAAGCCTTCTGCAACTGCGAGAAGTCGTCGCCCAGCACCTTGATCGACACCGGCTTCGACAGCAGCACACTGGCCGAGAGGACCTGGAAGGCGATGTTCTTGGCCCCGGTGGTTTGCAGCACCTGCTCGCGCATGCCTTCAATCATGGCCTCGACGTCGCGGTTGCTGCTGGTCTTGGGCATGAGGCTGACCGTCAGCTGGCCCAGATTGTCGGCGGCCAGCTGTTCCGTCTCGGTAAACATCTGGCCGGCCACGGCCAAGGTGGAGCGGATTTCGCCAGGGTGTGCGGCACTGCGCACCCGGCTTTCCACCTCGCGAACGACCTTGAGCGTGTCCTCGAGCGAGGCCCCGGGTTCCATCTGGACGTTGACGTTGAAAATCCGCATTGGATCGGTGGCGAAGAACTGCACTTTCACCCAGCCGGTCGCGACCGAGATGGCGGCGAACAGGAACAGGCCGGCGAGTCCCCCGACCACCCATTTGGGCTTGCGTAACACCCGCGTCAGCAGGAGGCTGTAGCGCACCCTGAGCCGGTGGGTGAACTGCACGCGTAGGCGGTTCATGCGGGAGTCGCTGTTCAGCTTCGGGTTGATCGCCACGACGTGCGCGGGCAGCATCCAGAACGTCTCGACCAGGCTGATCAGCAAGGCCAGCGTCACCACCAGCGGCACCACCATCATGAACTTGCCGACCACGCCAGGCATCATCATCAACGGGATAAAGAAGGCCACCGTGGTCAGGACCGAGGTCAGCACGGGCGTGAAAATCTCGCTGATGCCTTCGAGGCTGGCCTGAATCGACTCCATGCCCCGAACCATCCGGTAATGAATGGCGTCCACCACGACGACGGCGTCATCCACCAGCATGCCCAGCGCAATCACCACCCCCAGCAGAACCGACACGTTCAGCGTGTGGCCCAGTGCCGACAGCGCCCAGAAAGTGCCGGCCAGCGCGAACGGAATGCCCAGCGCCACCAGCAGCGCCACCCGCATCGACAGGAACAGCCAGCAGATCAGCATCACCAGCAGCAGGCCGACCACGGCATTGCTTTGCATGATGTGCACCGCTTCGCGCGTCCCCTGGGTCTGGTCGTCCAGCAACAGGATCTGGGTGCCGTTGCCGCCGTTGACCTGACCGGTTTTCGAAATGGTGTTCTTGATCGCGGCGAGCAAGTCCAGCGCATTGGTGTCCGGCTGGCGGGTCACCGACAGCAGTACCGCCGGGTTCCCCTCATAACGCACCAGTTCGCCAGCTTGTTGCAAGCCGCGATGGACCTTGGCGATGTCTTTCACGCGAACCGGCGGAGTCGCGCTGGGCACGTCCAGCAAGGGCAGGTCGGCAATCCGGCGGGGGTCGAATTCGACCCCCATTACCCGCAGCAGGTATTGCTCTCCGGACAGGCTGGCGGCGCCGGCCGGCACATCCCGCAGTGAGCGCATCAGGGTGGTGGCAAGTTTATCGGGCGTGATGCCCTGTTTTTCCATGCCGGCGGGCGAGAATTCCACCTGCAGTTCCGGATCGCGCATGCCCGAGATCCACACCTTGTCGACGCCGGGCAGCCGCTCCAGGTTTTCCCGTACCGAACGGGCGTTCTTGTAGAGCTGCTCGTCCCCCTTTTTGGCGGCCACCACGACCATCGCGGTCGGGAATCCGCTGGACGTGGTCGCCTCCATGACGGTGGGCGTTCTTGCATCGCGCGGCAGCAGCGTCGCGGCAGCAAACTGGAGTTCGCGGCGCAGGTCGATGATGCGTTTGTCGAAGCGCGCGGAACCAATTTCATCGAAACGAACCAGAATGTAGGAGACGTTTTCGCGCGAGGTGGAAGAGGAGAACTTGATGTCTGCCACCTTGCGGATCGCATCTTCCAGCGGCTCGGTCACCAGTTTTTCGACATCGGACGCCGAGGCGCCGGGCAAGGCTGTGACCACCATCACCCAGTTGAGGTTGATTTCCGGATATTGCGCACGGGGAAGCTGGAAATAGGCCAGCAGGCCCATCACCAGAATCAGGGCATAGGTGACATTGGCCAGCGGGTGGTTTTCAAGCAGTTTGCGGAGCAGGGGCATACAGATGACAGTTTTCTGTCTGGGTCAGGTGTCGTGCCATACTAGCAGCAGTTCCAGTGGGTCAGCCATTATGTCTTTACGTTTTAAGGAAGGTCGTCATGTTTCAGGCAGCAGGTAAAGTGAGCCGGGTGCTGTCTGGACTCGCCCTCATTGGCGCCAGCCACGCCATGGCGGCTGCCCCTCCTGAGGTCAATCTGTTTCAGGAAGGAACGGTCTTCCGGGTGGCGGGCGAGTTGTCCGTTCCGGTCAAGCCGTCCATCGCCTGGGCAGTGCTGACCGATTACGAGCGCGTGCCCGAATACGTGCCGGGCATGCAGGTATCCAAACTGGTCGAAAAAACCGGCCATGTCCGGGTGGTCGAGCAGCAGGGCGAGGTCATGGCCAACAACATGCGCATGCTGTATCAGGGCACCGCCCGGTTTGTCGAAGAGCCCTCGAACAAGCTGTCGGTGGAGTTTCTGTCCGGCCCCTTGCGCAACATGCAGGGCGAGTGGGCCGTCCGTGGCAAGAAATCGCCCGTCAAGCTCACCTACCAACTGGTGTTCAATGCGGGCACCCCGAACCCTTCGCCCGTCATGATTGGTTTGCTGCAACAACAGGTCAAGCACTGGGTCACCAGCCTGGCCACTGAAATGGAGCGCGTGGCAGCGACCGAGCCCAAGCCCAAATCCCGTAAAAAGCCGCGCAGGCAGGCAAGGAAGCGTTCAAGATGAGTATTCGGTGGGGAGCGGCTTGCCTTGCGCTGCTGGGCGGCCTGCTGGGCATGCCCGCGCTTGCGTTTGCCGGCGATCCGGGTTTGCGCGTCAACGCCAGCAGCACGCTTGGCGTCATCACCATCGATGCCGAAATGCTGGTGCCGTCCGATGCGGGCACTGCCTGGGCGGTGCTGACGGATTACAACAACCTTTCCCACTTCATTCCGGAAATGGAGTCCAGTCGCATCATCGTGATCCCCGGTCAGCCCAAGCGACTGGAGCAGCGCGGGGAGAGCGGGCTGCTGTCGTTCTTTTCACCGGAATTCATTGTTTTCCAGCTGGACGAAACGCCCAATGAGCGCATCCGCTTCAAACGCGTGTCCGGCGATCTCAGAAGCATGCAGGGCGAGTGGCGGATCGTGGGCGGTGGCAATCCGGTGATGGTGTTTTACCGCGCCCGCATCGTGCCCAAGGTGCCGTTGCCCCCTCTGCTCGGCGTCACGATGATCGAGCGCGACGTGGAGGAGAAACTTGCCGCGATCCGCCGCGAAATCGCGCGCCGGGCTTTTACTGCAAGCAAGTCCTGAGGACGTGGCGCGCGCCGGCTTCAAGCAGCCCGTGTCGGTTCTGGTGGTGATCCACACGGCAGACGGCCAGGTGCTGCTGATGGAGCGCGCCGACGCGCCGGGCTACTGGCAGTCGGTCACCGGCTCGCAGGAGGCGGGCGAAACGCTCGCGCAAACCGCCATTCGCGAAGTACGCGAGGAAACCGGGCTCGACGCAGGCCGGTACGAACTGACCCGGTGGAACATCGAAACCCGTTTTGAAATCTATGAACGCTGGCGTCACCGCTATGCGCCCGGCGTGACCCACAACACCGAACACGTCTTCGGCCTGTGCCTGCCCACGCCGCTGCCCGTGAGTCTGGCGCCGCGCGAACATGTGCGTTATCGCTGGCTGCCATGGGATGCCGCCGCAGAACATTGTTTCTCGCCCAGCAATGCGGCAGCGGTGCGGCAACTGCCCACGCGCTTATAATCTATCTATGAGCGCACCGCTTCATATCGCCAGCTACAACATCCACAAAGGCCTGTCCCAGTTCAACCGGCGGCTGACCGTGCACGAATTGCGCGACCGCCTCGGCACCCTCGGCACCGACATCGTGTTCCTGCAGGAAGTGCAGGGCAGCCATGGTCTACGTGCCAGCCGCTTTCAGCACTGGCCGGACCGGCCGCAGCACGAATTTCTGGCGGGTCATGTCTACACTGACTTCGCCTACGGCAAGAACTGCGTCTACGACACCGGCCACCACGGCAATGCCATCCTGTCGCGCTACAAGATCCTGTCCTGGGAAAACGAGGACATCTCCGCCCACAGCTACGAGAGCCGCGGCATGCTGCATTGCGAAATCGAGGTGCCCGGCGTGGCGGTGCCCGTGCACTGCATCAACGTGCACCTGGGATTGACCGAACGCGGGCGCAAGCGCCAGCTGGCGATGATTGCCGCACGCGTGCGTGCCATGGTGCCGGACGACGCGCCGCTGATCCTGGCCGGAGACTTCAACGACTGGCTGGTGCGCGCCGGGCGCTTTTTCGAGGATGAGCTGGGTCTGGCCGAAGTGTTCGAAACCCATCATGGCCGCTCGGCGCGCAGCTATCCGTCCATTCTCCCCATGTTCCAGCTCGACCGCATCTACGTGCGGCGTTTCACCATCCAGACCGCGCAGGTGCATACCGGCAACGCCTGGCATCGCATTTCCGACCACGCAGCGCTCAGCGCCCAGCTCAAACTGGCAGGATGAACAACCGCAGTCACCGGCCCTGGCTCGTTCCCGGCGCCAGACCGGTTTCCGGCAATCATGTGCGGCTGTTGCAAAGCGGCGCCGAGTTCTTCCCGGCCCTGATCGCCGCAATGGATGCAACCCGCGTCGAAATCCTGCTCGAAACCTATATCTTCAATGACGACCCCAGCGCCGCGGCTGTCCGGGATGCGCTGATGCGTGCCGCGCAGCGCGGCGTGCGGGTGCGGGTGCTGATCGATGGCGTAGGATCGCGTGACTTTCCGCCCAGCTGGCGGCAGGCGCTGGAACAGGCGGGCGTCAGCGTGATGGTCTATCGACCGTTGCGGACCGGGTGGCGTGCCTACTCGTCTTACTACGCCAACCCGCGAAGCCTGCGGCGCCTGCATCGCAAGCTGGCGGTGATCGATGCGCGCATCGCCTACCTCGGCGGCGTGAACCTGATCGACGATTTCGAGCCCGTGCGCTTCGATACCCCACGCCTCGATTTCAGCGTCGAGGTACAAGGCCCGCTGCTGGCCAGCATCCACCGACATGTGCGGCACCTGTGGCGGCTGGTCGCCCTGACGCAGTTGCAGGCTGGCAACCAGCCGCCCGTGCTTGAACCCACCTGGCCCACCGACGGCCACATGCGCGCCGCCTTCGTGGTGCGTGACAATTTCGCGCATCGCCGCGATATCGAGCGCGTCTATCTGGCCGCGCTGGCGCTGGCGCGTCAGGAGATCGTGTTGGCCTGCGCCTATTTCCTGCCGGGCCATCGCTTCAGGCGCTTGCTCAAAAAGGCCGCGACGCGCGGGGTGCAGGTCCATCTGCTGGTTCAGGGGCACACCGACCATCCCTTGTTCCAGGCCGCCGCGCGCGCCCTCTACCGCGATCTGCTCGCCGCCGGCGTACGCATTTATGAATACCAGGCCAGCGAACTGCATGCCAAGGTCGCCGTGGTCGACAGCCACTGGGCCACCGTCGGCTCCAGCAATATCGACCCGTTCAGCCTGCTGCTGGCACGCGAGGCCAACCTCGTCGTCGACGACGCGGGCTTTGCTGACGACCTGCGGCAGCGCCTGCACCAGGCCATTGCCCAGTCCACCCCGCTCGACCCCGCCCACTGGCAGCGCCGCCCGTGGCCGCACCGCATGCTGTCGTGGCTGGCCTATGGCAGCGTGCGGCTGATGGTGGGCCTGGTGGGCGCGGGTCGCAGGGTGTGAGTAGCAGGCGCACCGGAAGGTCGGGAAAACCGCCCTGCACGTGCTATGCTGCGGATGTATACAATTGATACAGGAGCGCAGTCATGGCAACAGCAGTACTGACATTCCGCGTACCCGAAGAAATCAAGGCCAAGCTCGACAAACTCGCTCAGGCCACCCATCGTTCCAGAGCGTTTCTGGCCGAAGAGGCCCTCAGTCGTTATCTTGAACTTGAAGCCTGGCAGGTTGGTGAAATCGAGCAGGCCATTGAAGAGGCAAACCGGGGAGACTTCGCGCCCGCTTCCGATCTGGCAAAGCTGTTGAAGAAGTATGCAGATTAAATGGCTGCGGCGCGCACTGGCCAATCTGGAGCAGGAAGCGGCCTACATCGCGCAGGACAACCCCCAGGCTGCGGCAGGGCTGATTGCCGAAGTCGACACGTTGACGCGGAATCTTGCCTTGCACCCCGACATCGGGCGCCCAGGGCGAGTGCCGGGCACCCGTGAACGGGTGTTGCCCCATTTTCCCTACGT
>JAWOJD010000037.1:0-17400 GCA_046484355.1 Thiobacillus sp. | reverse complement strand
CAGGCCGCCGTCGGAACTGAGCGCGCCGCCCTCGAAATTGGCCTCGATGGCGCGGCGTTTCAAACGCCCAAAAGTCAGTGAATCAGCGGTACACTTTGGCATCGGCGCGGCCCCCTCACAAATCTTGTTCACAACCAGATTCTATGCGGGTTTAAAGGCCGCGCCGACCCCTCTCTTGTGAAATATCCGGGCTAACGCATCCGCAGACCGGATACCTTGCTCAACAGCCTGCATTCGCCGCCAGCCTGCCAGAGGATGTGCGTCCGACAGACTGGCTGGTGGCCTGTTTGGAAGCACGTGGCGTGGCAAGCGAATGGAAGCACCAGGCGACAGACAGAAGCCGGGATCCGGCTAAGCCTATTGCAGCGCTGCTGGCGATGCCTGAGCCATTGCGCCCACTAATCGGGGCGGTCAAGGAGTTGGATCGAATGGCGATGCAGGCGCCCGAGGGAAGCGTTACAGAAGCGCTGCACAAGCGAGACGCCTTGCTGCTAGCCATGCTGATCTTCAACCCGCTCCGAATCCGAAACTACGTATTGATGAAGGTGACTCAAAGCCGCGGAGGCTATATCTATCGGGGAGGGTCGCAGTACCGCATTGCAATCCCTAAAGGGGGGTTCAAGAACGCCAAGAGTAAGGGTGTTAGCGACTACGATGTCGGGATTCAAGCGTCATTGACGGCCCGAATCGATGACTACCTGGAGAACTATCGTCCGGTGCTGGTCCTGTTCCGCAAGGTCTCGGAAGGGCTGACGCAAAGCGAACCTGGCTCGAAGGCGCATCGCGCCGCCATCGCGAGCCTGGAAAACATCGCCCGCACGATGACCGTGCGCCGGTGTTCACGCTTCAAGCCTCCGGGCATCTAGCCCCGGCTTAACCACTTTAAAGCCGGTCCCGGTATCGGGGCCGGTTTTCCATTACCTGATCAAGGCGGCCCGTTTCACGATCCCCTCAAGGATCGGGGCCGAAGTCGATTGTGGAGCACCTTTGCCAGCCGCCAGCGCCTCGACTTCGGCAATCGCCGCATCAAGCCGCCCAAGCAATGAGGAGAAGATGCCGTCGATGTCCTGTTTGCGCAGTCCCGCTACCTGGCCGGTTTGGTAGAAATGCCTTGGTTGGATTTCCTTCAGGCGGTAGTGACGGTTCTCGCCGATGGCCATGGCGAGCTTGACCTTGTGCGGCGAAAACTCCGGATAGGGTGAAGCGGACATCACGTCATAGAGCGGGGTGAGTTTGTAGCCGCCCGGCGTGAGAAAGACGGAGAAGTTCTTGGCGTGGCCGTCGATGGCCGCCAGAAGCCAGAACACGATCTGCGCCGTCATGAAGCGAAGCCGGTCTTCGTGCGGGGCGACTGTACCGTTGAGAAACGCAAGGATGTCCACGATGCCCGGACCGCCGTCATTTTGATATTTTCGTGTTGGCGGCACACCCAATGCCTGACACATATCTTCCTGCGGCAACCGGTACAGGACACCATCCTGCCAGCGCCGGTCGAAACGCTCGACGACGAGTACCGGCTTCCCGCCAAAGGCCAACACTTGCGCCGTTGCGGCATCAAGACCAAAGACACGGCACAGTTCAAGGCACAGCCATTCGTTCCACGGCGTGTCGGAAAAATCAGCGCCGTTCGGGCCTTCCTTCAGCGCAGGCTTGAAAATGTGCGAGGTCGGGGTCGGGCCAAGAGGAAGATTCCACTTGCCGTTCATGTTCAGGAAGGCGGTCTTCTCCTGCACCCCGGCAATCGAGATACGAAAATCATCTTCGTCAATGTCCATGCCGAGGGGGGCCGTTCCGAGCGAGGCAATCCGCGCTGCGATTTCCTCGTCCGTCACGGGCCTGTAGACCATCTTGGTCGCATCGCCGGGATCGAGCCCTTCGGGAACGAAACGCAAAGCGCCAACACAATCCCGCCCGATGGTGGCCAGCAAGTCAAACGTCCCGGCGCTCTCGGCATGTTCGCGCGATGCAATCTTGTCCCGGACTGTGGAATCGTCGGGCAACAAGCCGTCAAAGAAACTGCTGACATTCGTCCCGCTCCAGGGACGGTCGGACAGAGGCATCGAGAGGGAAATCGGAAAAGCGCGTTCAGAAGCCAGCCATGCGGGGTCGTAACGAAACAGGGTGGAGCCGTCGGCGGCGCGCGAATAGGCACCGACTTTGGTAGAGCCGACATAGACCTCCATGGTCTGTGCTTTGCGCTTGCGCCCCATCTCTAGTACTCCGTCGGATTGAATTCAGCCTTTCGGCGTGGGACAAGCGCCAGATCCATGTCGAGCGCCGCCAAAACCTTAAGAACGGTGTCTGCACGCGCGCTGGTGGCCCCGTTTTCAATATTGGAGATCAGGGCCTGTTGAACCGACGCCCTGCTCGCAAGATCGATCTGGCGCAGGTTTTTCTTCAGGCGTTCGGCCCGAATGGCTTCACCAAGCTCCTTGTTGTTCCGGACGGTCACTGGCATGAGAGCACCTCTACATATACAAAATACCGCATAAATTCACAATATGCGTAGAGGGGCATATTGTCAATATATATTGTAAAGCGCATAAAAATAGAATATGCGATAAATCGTATAAGAGCATTTTAAGGCCGGTCCCGGCATCGGGGCCGGTTTTCCTTTGCCTGTGGCGAGCGCGAGGAAGGTGCGAGGAATCCTTGAGCTGCGGAATGGCACCTTGTGGTCATGGAGCGCCAAGTCATCATTCTTCCGCGTCTGATCCGGCACCGGGATGCCCCGGCCTATCTCGGCATGGATCGGAACAAGTTCAACGCGGACGTGCGCCCCCATCTCACCGAAATACCTCTCGGTAAACAGGCCATCGCATACGACCGGCTTGAACTCGACGCCTGGGTGGACGATCATATCCAGTGCAACGGGCGTCCCGGTCGATCTAAAGGAGATCAACTATGGGACGCAAAAAAACACCGGGCCTCGTCAAACGCCAAGGTGTCTGGCATCTCGACAAACGCATCGGCGGGCGGCGAGTTTGCCAAAGCACTGGAAGCGCTGAGCTCGAAGAAGCGGAACGCTTCCTCGCGCGATTGATGGAAGAGACCCGGCAGGCGCAGGTCTATGGCGTGCGGCCAAGCAGAAGTTTCGAGCAGGCCGCAGCTGCGCTTGTGCTGGAACATCAGCACAAGCGCAGCCTTCAGAGTGACATCGGGCGGCTGAAATCGCTTTTGCCATGGATCGGCGAAGTAGCTTTGGACCGGCTCCACCGGGGGACTTTGGAACCCTGGATCGAGCAACGCCTCAAGGATGGCGTGTCGGTGGGGACCATCAACCATGGCCTCAAAGTCACCCGCCATATCTTGAACCTGGCGGCGGCGGAGTGGATCGACGAGTTCGGGCTGTCCTGGTTACAGGCCGCGCCGAAGATCAAGCTCCTGCCGGATACGGAGAAGCGGCAGCCTTACCCTCTCTCGTGGGAGGAACAGGCCAAACTCTTTCGGGAGCTGCCCGCCCATCTGGCCGAGATGGCGTTGTTCGCCGTGAACACCGGCTGCCGCGACGGTGAAATCTGCCGTCTGCGGTGGGAATGGGAAGTCGATGTTCCTGCCCTGGATACATCGGTCTTCATCATTCCGGGACGATTTGTGAAGAACGCCGATGACCGGCTGGTGGTCCTGAACAGGATCGCCCGTTCGGTGATCGAAGCGCGGCGAGGGAAACACCCGACCCATGTCTTCGCGTATCGCGACAAGCCGGTGACACGGATGCTGAACAGCGCATGGATGCGGGCCAGAGAAAAGGCAGGGCTGGTGCAGGTTCGGGCGCATGATTTGAAGCACACCTTCGGGCGTCGCCTACGGGCAGCCGAAGTGAGCTTCGAGGACCGCCAGGACTTGCTGGGGCACAGGTCCGCAAGGATCACGACACACTATTCAGCCGCCGAGCTTACTCGGTTGATCGAAGCAGCAAACAGTGTGTGTGAGAGCAAGGGTGGGAAGCCCGAGCTGGTGGTTTGGCGCAGGCTGAGCGTTTCGTAACGCCTTCCCGCAAAACTCACGCAAAGCTTCTGACCTGAAGCAGTGAAACACGCGTAAGTCTTTGTATTGGTGGTGGCCAGTCTCGGAATCGAACCAAGGACACGCGGATTTTCAATCCGCTGCTCTACCAACTGAGCTAACTGGCCAGATGAATCAATTTGGTATCGATATAAGCCCGGACGCAGGCTCAACCGAAGCCCGGCATTTAAACCTTAAACGCAATATTAGTCAAGAATTGAGGCGGTTTTGGCGCTGGCGAACGCGCTGGCGGCGGATTTCGGCTGTTGCAACTTGGGAGGCGATGGGAGAGCATCCGGCCTTTGTTGCGTCTGCTGGAATAAGGAATCCCGTGTATGGATGAATGGTTTATGTGGCTGGCTCGTTTGATGTTTATCGGCATTTTTCCGTTGGGCATCGGGATGCTGTTTCGCGCCTGGAAGATTGGCGGGCGCAAGGACTATCGTTATGTGGCTGATTGGCGGGGCCGTACGATCGAGAATGGAAAGCGCTGGGCGGTTCCGGTCATGGGAATCAACGGGGCGGGCGGTGTCGGCTTGCTGCTGATCGGTATTCTGGTCTTGCCGGTTGGCCTGCCGTTCGCGGTCTGGACCGGGGCCATCGCGCTCATTATCTGGAGTTATTACTTTGGCTTGCAGGTGATCGTGCAACGCGCCAAACGCGCCCGCTCGACCCCCTGAACAGGGTTGGTCCGCATAGTCAAATTTGACTAGCGGTTGCGCACCAGTGGATGGGTTGGGTTGCGATGGTGTTAAAGTCGCAAAAAATAAATAAAGCTGTTAATTAATTTTGTTAATAAGTAAAACAGAAGAGGAGGAGAACGATGTCCAAGCCACAAAATTTTGATCCCAAAGCGTACTGGAGTGCAACGCTCCGGTTACTCGTCGCAACCCTGGTTGTCTGGTTCGTTGTGTCTTTCGGCGCCGGCATTCTGTTCCGTGACGCGCTCGACGGCATTCAGCTCGGCGGCTATCCCTTGGGCTTCTGGTTTGCCCAGCAGGGTTCCATCTTTATCTTTGTCGGCCTGATTTTCTGGTATGCGCGCCGCATGGACAAGATCGACCGCGATCACGATGTTCACGAAGAATAATTAATAAACAGAAGACTGAGGAGAGAACTGTATGGATCTGAAAACCCTGACTTATGTCGTAGTGGGCTTGTCCTTTGCCCTCTACATTGCCGTGGCCATCTGGGCGCGTGCGGGCAGCACCAAGGAATTTTACGTGGCGGGCGGCGGTGTGCACCCGGTGGTCAACGGCATGGCGACCGCAGCGGACTGGATGTCGGCTGCCTCGTTTATCTCGATGGCGGGCCTGATCGCCTTCCTGGGCTACGGCGGTTCCGTCTATCTGATGGGCTGGACCGGCGGCTATGTGCTGCTGGCTGTGTTGCTGGCGCCCTACCTGCGCAAGTTCGGCAAATTCACTGTGCCCGAGTTCATCGGTGACCGCTACTATTCCAGTGCGGCCCGGATCGTGGCGGTGATCTGTCTGATCTTCATCTCCTTCACCTATGTGGCAGGTCAGATGCGCGGTGTCGGCATCGTGTTCTCGCGCTTCCTTGAAGTGGACATCACGACCGGTCTGCTGGTCGGTATGGGCCTGGTGTTCTTCTACGCCGTGCTTGGCGGGATGAAGGGCATTACCTATACGCAGGTAGCACAGTATGTGGTGTTGATCTTTGCCTACACGATTCCGGCGGTGTTCATTTCACTGCAACTCACCGGCAATCCGCTGCCGCAACTGGGACTGGGCAGCAGCATCGGCGAGATGAGTTTCCTGCATAAGCTGGACGGGGTGGTGACCGATCTGGGCTTCGCGGCCTACACCTCCGGGGACAAGTCGATGATCGACGTGTTCTGCATCACGCTGGCGTTGATGGCGGGTACGGCCGGTCTGCCCCACGTGATCGTGCGCTTCTTCACCGTGCCCAAGGTGCACGATGCCCGCATCTCCGCAGGCTGGGCACTGATGTTCATTGCGATCCTGTACACGGCAGCACCAGCTGTTGGTGCCATGGCACGCTACAACCTGCACACCACGGTGAACAGCGCGCTGGCCACCGGCGGCGACGTTTTTGCACCCGAGGCCAGCCTCGAAGGTGAAGCCCGTCCCGACTGGATGAAGCGGTGGGAAGCGACCGGCCTGATCCGCTGGGATGACAAGAACGGCGACGGCCGCATCCAGTACTACAACGAGAAGAGCAAGGACGAAGCCTTCCTGGCCAAGGCCGATGCTGCCGGCTGGAAGGGCAACGAGCTCGGCGCCAAGGCCAAGGACGGCAGCTTCGAAGGCAAGGTCGACCGTGACATCATGGTGCTGGCCAACCCCGAAATCGCCGGGCTGCCTGACTGGGTGATCGCCCTGGTGGCGGCCGGCGGGATCGCTGCCGCACTGTCCACCGCGGCAGGCCTGCTGCTGGTGATTTCCGCGTCGATCTCGCACGACCTGCTCAAAGGGGTGTTCGCCCGAAATATCTCCGAGAAGACCGAACTGATGGCGGGCCGCATCGCAGCCGCCGTGGCGGTGATGGTGGCCGGATATCTTGGCTACAATCCGCCGGGCTTCGTGGCGGAGGTGGTGGCCTTCGCCTTCGGCCTGGCCTGCGCCTCGCTGTTTCCCACCATCGTCATGGGCATTTTCTACAAGAAGATGAACAAGGAAGGTGCCATCGCCGGCATGCTTTCCGGCCTGGTCTTCACCATGGCCTACATCGTGTACTTCAAGGGGATCTTCATCGAGCCGATGGCCAAGAACGAAGCGGCCAACTGGTTCATGGGCATCTCGCCTGAAGGGATTGGTGTGGTCGGTGCGCTCGTCAACGTCGCGATTGCGCTGATCGTGTCCAAGGTCACCACCCCGTGTCCGGATCATATCCAGCACCTGGTGGAAGACATCCGCTACCCGCGGGGTTCCGGTACCGCCCAGGCCCACTGATCGAATTTCAGTGAGCCCAACCCCCCCCCGCCTCGGCGGGCCAGGGGTTTAAGTTAAAGCGTTGAAAATCAATGCCCTTAGATAAGCTCTGAGGGCATTTTCACGTTACAGGGGGTGACGGGCGGTATTTCCATTTCAGCAAAATTGCTTGGCGATGGCGCTGAGTGCCCGGTCGCGAGGTCCCTCATGCGGGCAAGTCGTAGCCTGTTCAGGCCGGTTGTGGTCGTGGCCACCTCATTAATTACACATATAATTATCATTTATATGTTGATTATCCAATGTATTATTGGTACTCTTATGTGTATATGCGAAACGAGTGCACCATTCAACTCTTTGCTGCCGAGCAATGGCAGGATGTCGCGAGCGTTACCCTGCTGGGCGAGGCTGCGCAAGGGTGGCGCACGCCCACGTACACAGGCTACGCAACCGAGTGGGCGCTGCTGCATCCCCGGGCTGTGGACGCGCGGGCACTCGGCAGCCAGTTTCCAGTTGGGCTCCCGACCTGGAAGCTGGAGCATTGGCCCGTTTTCCTCCTGGATATGCTGCCACAAGGCTTTGGCCGCGTGGAGCTTCTACGCCAACTCGGCTTTCCTGAGACTGCCGAGGCGAACGCCGATTGGTCCCTGGTCCTGACAGGGGCGGGCAATCCGATCGGTAACCTGCGAGTCAAGGAAGCTGCGAACTGGCTGTCAACCCGTGATGGCGCGGTGAGCGGCTTCACCGACGAGGAAGTCGCAGCCCGATCCGAGGACTTCATGAACTTCCTCAGCCTGCACGGCCTTTTCGTGGCCGGATCCTCCGGCGTGCAAGGGGAGTGGCCCAAGGTTCTCCTCACACGGGCCAGGGATGGGCTGCTTTATCTGGACCACACCCTTCCGGATACCGAGGCCACAGCGCACTACATCGTCAAATTTGGCCGCGGGCCCAATGAGCGCCTGGCCGCCATCCTGCGGCATGAGGCGCCCTACATGGCCATCGCTGCCCACCTGGGCCTGCGCGTGCATACCCCGCTGTCCCTGCGTGACCGTGCCCTTTTTATCCCACGGTTTGACCGGATAGCGGAGAACGGCCGGGTCACGCGCCTGGGCCAGGAGAGCCTGGCGGCGCTGATGGGCATGGCAGGCTTCGGCGTGGCGCCGGCCCACGACGACGTCTGTGTTCGCCTCGCCAAGGTCTGTACCCGACCGGCGGACGAGTTGCTCGAATATCTGAAGCGGGATGTCGCGAATCTCGCCCTCGGCAACAAGGATAATCACGCCCGCAATACGGCGATCCAGCGCGACTTCGAAGGCAACATCGGACTGACGCCAGTCTTTGACTTTGCCCCCATGTACTTGCACCCGGACGGGTTGGCGCGGCGCATACGCTGGCAGGGAAAGGAGCAGGCCGGAATGGACTGGAACACGGTCCTGGACTCGGTGTGTGAACGCACGAAGCTGGCCCGCGAGCCGCTGGTGGCAGGCCTGCATTCCCTGGTCGGCCCTTTGCGCGAAGTGGCGGAAAGTGGCCCTGACTTTGGCCTGGAACCGGAGGTGTACCAGCATCTGGCCCCCGCCATTCTGGCCCAGGCCCAAGCCTTGGAACAGCTGCATTAATGAGGTCGTATGGACAGGCGCTATAAACCCCTGACACTTTCGCAGCAAATGGAACTGCGCCAGCAAGTAGTGAATGACCTGCTGTCCCATCCCGAGTGGTCATTGCAGGACGCCGTTTGCCATCTGAAGAAAGGCCTGCGGCTGACCACCGCAGATTTGGCCAAACTGGCGGGCGTGTCCTTCCGGACCGTTCAGAACATCGAACGCGGCGTCAGCCTGGGTACCGTCCAAACCATGGACCGCCTGCTTGGCGTGCTTGGCCTTCGACTCTCAGTGGCGCCGGTGCAGGGGCCTGAGCGGACGCTTGCGTAAGCTCTCGATGGTCGGCAAGGCCGTTTTCAGCGTTTTAACTTAGCCTCTGGCCTGGCGTGGGCTGTTGCATTTCAGGCAGCGTTAACCGGAATGAATCTGCCGGCGCCACTCCCCCTCCAGCGCCTTCAGCCCCTGGAAGCTTGCCGCTTCGCGCGCGTCCAGCTTCGGTCGCAGCGCGAGCAGCAATTCGGCCGTGGACAGGGCGTCGGCCAGCGCATTGTGGCGCGCATAGTTGCTGATCTGGAACAGCGCCATCCAGTCGTCCAGCGCGCGATGGCTTCGGGCAAGCCGCGGGTGCAGCGCCGGCGCCACGTACGCCAGGTCGGCCCAGTCGTGCTGAAAGTTGAAGCCAAGGTGTGTTTTCATGGCCCGGCTGATCATGGGCTGGTCAAACCCGACATGAAAGGCGACGAGCGGGTCTTTTCCCAGGTATTCGAGAAACGTGAGCAAGGCGTCCGCAGGCGGTTCGCCTTCGCGTTGGGCCGTGCCGCCGATGCCGTGAATCAGGATATTGTCTTTTTCGCTGACCTGCGCCTGCTGCAGCACGATCTCAAGGCTGTCGTTCAGCGCGACGACGCCCTGCCTGATCCCGATCGCCCCGATGGCGATCAGCCGATCCCGGGTGATATTGAGGCCGCTGCTTTCAACGTCCACCACCACACACCGGCATGCGCTGAGCGGCGCATCCCGGCGCGGCGAGGGCAGCGCCTTCCAGCGCGCCAGGCGACTGGCCTGCTCGGGCGTCAGTTCGGGCGGCTTGCCGAAGATGCGTTCGAGCCAGTTCATACCTGGTAGTCCAGCCCCAGCTTGGTCTGGAGCTTGCGCGCCTGCCGGAAAGCCTCCTTGAGAATGCGGCGATCCAGATTGTTCAGCGTGTCGGGGTCGACCCGATTGGTCAGCGGCTTGCCCTGGGCGTTTTGCTCATGGTGCAGGCGCAGGCGCAACAGCTGGATGAACAGAAACGCCTCGCAGTAGGCGTCGATGTCGCGGGAACTGATGTTCAGGGGCGATGCGATCTCGCGCAAGCGCAGCAGCGTGTTGGTCTGCACGCCGCCGACGGCCAGCCCGAAAATGCGCGCTGCATCGACGAAGGGCGTGATGCCGTTGAGCTTGAGATCGATGGTGTGGTCTTCGCCGGTGACAAAATCACGCACCATGCCCAGCGGGGGGCGGTTGCGCAGCGCGTTGACCGCAAGCTGGTGCAGGAAGCGCGAGTTCTTGGGCGCGGCGGTTTGCAGCCATTCGCGCAGCGCCACGCCGAGGTGCTCAGCGCCATAGAGGGGGCGGAAGTCGAAGAAAATGGTCGAATGCAGCAGGTCCATCGGCGCGCCGTGGTAGATCCACTTGTCGAACGTGCCCTGCCACTCTTCCAGCGACAGGCACCACTTCGGGTTCGACGCCATGACATCGCCCCCGCATAGCGGAAACCCGCATTCGGCGAGGGCGAGGTTGATGCGCCTGGCAAAGGGCAGCAACACTTCGCGCAGCGTGGACGGATCCTCGCCGGCCTTGGGGGTGAAAATGATGCCGTTGTCCTGATCGGTGTTCAGCGTCTGCTCGAAGCGGCCTTCGGACCCCAGCGCCAGCCAGCAAAACTCGATGTCCTGAACCGGGCTGTCCTGCAGCTCCAGCTCGATGATGCGGGTGGTCAACAGGTCGTTGAGCGTGGTGATGATCTGCGTCAGCTGCTCGGCCACCATCCCCTGCGCCAGCATGTTGCGGGCAAGCTGCTGGATATCCCGCGCGCATTGCTTCAACAACGCCAGGTTGGCCGCATGACGAATCGTGGTGCTGATCTGCCTCAGGCCGACGCGCTGCAGGCTGAACAAGTCCTTTTCCGAGACCACGCCCGTCAGGCGGCCGTTGTCGGTCACCAGCACATGGCGAATGCTCTGCTTTGCCATCGCAAGTGCCGCTTCGTGCGCGGGCGCATGCGGCGGCAGGGTGGTGAGCGTCGTGCTCATGATGCCGATGACCGGCTGATCAAGATCGGCATCTGCCAGCGCCACGCGGCTCAACACATCGTGCAGGGTGAGGATGCCTTGAGGCGTTTGGTTGTCCACCGCAACCATGGCGCCGACCCCGTGCGTCTGCATCAATTGCAGCGCCTGCCTGATCGTGCTTTGCGGCGAGCAGGTGACCGGATCGCGCCGGATCACGGCAGCAAGCGTGCTGCTCATCGATTGCTGCTCGGCGCTGGCTTTTGAGTAACCTGCCTGGATCACGTGTTGCGACTGTTCGAGGAGATTGGCAATGCGGCGCGTGCAGAAATCGTAAAACGCTGCGCTTTGGCGGGTCAGGAGATGGAAATCGTCCGCCGGCAGCATGTAGCAAAACACATCGCTGCTGGCGCGGAAGGTACTGGTGACCGGGCGCTTGGCGAGCAGGGCACCCAGCGGAAAACACTCGCCTTCGTGCAGTTCCAGCCACGCACTGTCATCGGTTGCCTGGCCGCCGTGCTCACCCTGCACCACCCCTTGCTTGATCACATAAAACGGGACATCCCCGGTTCGCTCGGGCGACAAGACCACCTCGCCTTTCGCAAAATAACCTAGCGTCATCTTCTGCGCCATCGACTGCAGGTGCTCGGCGTCCATCTGGTCGAACGGTGCGACCTGTCTCAAATGATCGACAGTCGCCTGAATCAGCGAATTGGCCGCCTCTGACATGGGTTCTCCCTCGGTAGCTAATTGGTATGGGGCTCATTATCGTCAGGTGGCTGAGTGTTCTGCAAGGCGCTCCGCCCACGTGGCCCATGAAAAAGGCCCCGCCGAAGCGGGGCCTGGATCCTGCGGGCAGGACTGGGCTGAATTACATCATGCCGCCCATGCCGCCCATACCACCCATGTCGCCACCCCCCATGCCGCCGCCGCCCTGCTTGTCATCCGGCAGGTCGGCCACCATGCAGTCGGTGGTCAACATCAGGCTGGCGATCGACGCGGCATTCTGCAGCGCTACGCGGGTCACTTTGGTGGGGTCGAGCACGCCCATTTCCACCATGTCACCGTACTCGCCGTTGCCTGCGTTGTAGCCATAGTTGCCTTTGCCTTCCAGCACCTTGTTGACGACGACCGAGGGCTCTTCGCCGCAGTTCTTGACGATCTGGCGCAGCGGCTCTTCGATTGCGCGCAGCACGATCTTCACGCCGGCGTCCTGGTCGTGATTGTCGCCCTTGAGTTTGCTGATCGACGAACGCGCACGCAGCAGCGCCACGCCGCCGCCGGGGACGATGCCTTCCTCTACCGCAGCGCGGGTGGCATGCAGCGCATCTTCGACACGGGCCTTCTTCTCTTTCATTTCAACTTCGGTTGCCGCGCCCACCTTGATGATGGCCACGCCACCGGCCAGCTTGGCCTTGCGCTCCTGCAGCTTTTCCTTGTCGTAGTCGCTGGTGACTTCGTCGATCTGCTTGTTGATCTGGCCGATGCGGCCCTTGATCGCTTCGGCAGCGCCGGCGCCATCAATGATGATGGTGTTGTCTTTGCCCACTTCGATGCGCTTGGCGCGGCCCAGCTCCTGCAGGGTCGCTTTTTCCAGGCTCAGGCCGACTTCTTCGGCGATCACAGTGCCGCCGGTGAGGATGGCCATGTCTTCCAGCATCGCCTTGCGACGGTCGCCGAAGCCCGGCGCCTTGACGGCACAGGTCTTCAGAATGCCGCGGATGTTGTTGACCACCAGGGTGGCGAGCGCTTCGCCGTCGACGTCTTCAGCGACGATCATCAGCGGCTTGCCGGCCTTGGCGACTTGCTCCAGCACGGGCAGCAGGTCACGGATGTTCGAAATTTTCTTGTCGAACAGCAGGATGTAGGGATCTTCCAGCAACGCCATCTGCTTGTCGGGGTTGTTGATGAAGTAGGGTGACAGATAGCCGCGATCGAACTGCATGCCTTCGACCACATCGAGCTCGTTCTCCAGACCCGAGCTGTCTTCAACCGTGATCACGCCTTCCTTGCCGACCTTGTCCATGGCGCCGGCGATGATGTCGCCGATCGAGGAGTCGGAGTTGGCGGAAATAGCGCCGACCTGGGCGATTTCCTTGCTGCTGGCGCAGGGCACGGAAATTTTCTTCAGTTCGGCGGTAATCGCGATGACAGCCTTGTCGATGCCGCGCTTCAGGTCCATCGGGTTCATCCCGGCGGCCACGTACTTCATGCCTTCGTTGACGATCGACTGCGCCAGCACGGTCGCGGTCGTGGTGCCGTCACCGGCGACGTCCGAGGTCTTGGAAGCCACTTCCTTGACCATCTGTGCGCCCATGTTCTCCAGCTTGTCTTTCAGCTCGATTTCCTTGGCCACGGACACGCCGTCCTTGGTCACGGTGGGGGCGCCGAAGGAGCGCTCGAGTACCACGTTGCGGCCTTTCGGGCCCAGGGTCACTTTAACGGCATCTGCCAGAACATTGACGCCTGCCACCATGCGGTGACGGGCGGAATCGCCAAAACGTACATCTTTTGCAGCCATGTCTTAACTCCTAATTGAATTCAGTCGGGATGGTGATGTGAGTGCTTGCTTACGGCAAGACGCTTACTTTTCAACCACGCCCATGATGTCTTCTTCGCGCATCACCAGCAGTTCGTCGCCTTCGACCTTGACCGACTGGCCGGCATACTTGCCGAACAGCACGCGGTCGCCCACTTTCACGTCCAGCGGAATCAGCTTGCCCTGGTCATCTTTTTTACCGGCGCCGACGGCGACGATTTCACCCTGGTCAGGCTTTTCGGTGGCGGAATCGGGGATCACGATGCCGGAAGCGGTCTTGCGCTCTTCTTCCATGCGCTTGACGATCACGCGGTCGTGCAAAGGACGAATTTTCATACTTGCTCTCCAATAAAAAACAATGACTTGAGGTTCCTGCTGGGCAAAAAGAGCCAGCTGAGGTTGTTAGCACTCTCGGTTAGAGGCTGCCAATGATAGGGGCGAGAGGGGGGGATTTCAAGGGGGGCTGTGATAAATGCGCTATTTAAGTGGCAAAGCGGGATGCTCAGCCATGACAGGATGACCTGCGTCAGTCGTCGTCAGTCGTGCGCGAAGGATCGGTTGGGAAGGGGGCGCTCAAGCGCCAGCCACCCCAATTTTCTCAGGGTGCTGTTCGATATTGTCCTGCCACAGCGTCACCCGATTTCTGCCGTTGCGTTTTGAGGCATACAGCGCAAAGTCGGACAGCTCGATCAGTTCGGACAGGTTGTCTGCGCCCGACTTCAGGCTGGCGACGCCGAAGCTGCCGGTAACGCGCATTCCCCCGACGCTGCGGATGCTGGAGCCCGTATGCTGCTCGATTTCGGCGCGCAGCCGTTCAGCCACCTCCATCGCCACCTCCTCTGGAGCGCCGGGCAACACAATGCAGAACTCCTCCCCGCCGTAGCGGCACAGCAGATCGCCGACGCGGAGTATCCGGGTTATGGCACGCGCCACCGCGATGATCACCTCGTCGCCGACCTTGTGGCCGTGGGTATCGTTGACCTTCTTGAAGAAGTCGATATCGGCCATGATGCATGACATGTCGCGCGCCTCATGCCGCAGCTTGTCGAGCAGCGGCTCGGCGCTCGAGAAGAAGGCGCGGCGGTTGAGGCAGCCCGTCAGCGAATCGCGCGTGGCCAGGCGCATCAACTCTTCGTTTTGCTCTTCTACCTGCGCACGCGAGGCTTCCAGCGCATCCAGCGCGCTGCGCATTTTCTCGTTGGCCTGGTGCAATTGCGTCACATCGTAGAAGGTCACCATGCAGCCGCGCATCTTGCCGTGGGCATCGTGAATCGGCGCGGCGTTGACAATCGCCCGGACCACGCTGTGGTCGGGCTGGAGGATCGAGAGCGGATGCTCGCCGACAGCCGTCTGGCTCTTTATGGCGGCATCCCACGGCAGCGCCGCCGTCCCGTCAGCGCTCGCCAGCCAGGGCACCTCGGACAGGCTCTTGCCCATCATGTTCTGCGAAGAATAAGGATGCATCCCACGGAACGCCTTGTTGTACAGCATGATGCGTCCGCCGTTGTCGATCACGGCCACGCCTTCGTTTAAGGCATCAAAGGCCGCGCTCACCCGGTCGGGAATGGCCGCGCTCGGATCCAGATACTGCAAGGTGCGCCGGATATACAGGTAGAACGCCAGGAATCCCACCGGTATCACCACCAGGGCCAGCGCTACCAGCGGCATCCGCAGCCAGTCCATCAGGGTCTGCGGCGTGACCGGTTTGTAGCTGATCTCCACATCGCCCCAGTGCACCTTCCGGGCATAGATCGGCACGCGCACATGGGTTAGGGTGGACTTGCCTTCCGCCGGCGGCCGCCACTGGCGCAGATGATCGCCGGCCTGCACCAGCAGCTTGCCACCCTGCTGGCGCACCCCCAGCGACAGGATGTCCGAATCGCGTGCCCGGGCCTCGTCGACTGTCAGCTTCAGCGCACCCCATTCCTGAGACTGGATCAGGCTGGTGAGCTGGACCGCCAGCCGCTCGCTGGTGCTTTCACGGATCCTGCGCTGCATGTCGGTCTGGTCGGGCACCAGGTTCAGCGCCATGTCGATCAGCAGCAGCAGCGTGACGATCAGCGAAATCAGCCCCAGCGCGACGCGTGTCGCGGGCGTCAGTCGGGGCCATACATGCTTCATGCGGGTTGCTCCTCGTCTTGCGCGCGCTTGGCCGCGTCGGGGTCTGTCTCATCGGGCGGCGGGTCAAACGCCCACGCGTCGTCGTCGTCGTCCTCGTCCTTGTCGCGCGCCAGCACCGGCAGCACATCGAACGCGCGCCAGGCAGGCAGCGAGGTCAGCAGGCTGGCAAACAGGCCGCCTGCGCGCAACGCCCACCACACCGCGCCGACCGACAGCGAGATGGCCGCGATCTGCGTGCCCCGGGTCAGCACATCCACCTGGAAGTGATCCCCCTCGGTAATGTCGATATGAATGGCAGGGGCAATAAGGTTATGGCCAGGGTCCGCCATATGGTCGACCTGAATGAGGTTCAGCAGGTGCAGCAGAGGCCCGCCCTGGATTTCCGGATCGGTCCACACCTCGCGATGATTCGGCGTGGCGGTGTCGATCAGCGCCGCGCGGGTTTTCGGCGCGGATTTCAGCGCCCCGTCCACTGCATCGGCAACGGCGTTGTCACTAGCCGGAGGCTCGCCGAGAAGCATGCCCGCTGCGGGGTCGGCTGCCCGGACAGGCTCTGCAAGGGGCTCTTCAGGCGATTCCGGCGCGGCGGCTTCGACGACCAGCGCCGGTGCCAGGTCGCCCGGCAGCGGATTGGCGATCACCGGATCCGCCACGTCCAGATTGGTCACGTCGACCGCGCCTGCGGCCATGCCGTTGTAAAGCGGGTCGGCGCTGGCAGCCGGGGCGGCGATGACCTGGTACATCACATCGCCGTCGTTCAGCGCATCATTGACGCCGGTGACCACCACCACTTTCGGAATGTTCCAGTTGCCCGGCGTGAACACCAGGTTGCCGGCAGACAGCACGCCTTCGGCCGGGTTGGAAGAACTCAGGCCGATGACCACATCCGCCATTGGCTGAGAGGTCAGCACCACCGAGAAGGTGTCGCTGCCGCCTGCCTCGTCGGTGACCAGACCGGTCATCGGCGTCACGACAATGCCCGCGGTGTCGTCGTCCAGGTTGGTGAGCGCGATGTCGGCCGCGTCCAGCGCGTTATAGTTGCGGTCGGCCGACGTCGCGGGCTGCAACTGAATGCTGTAAGCCTGGTCGCCGTCATCGACGAAATCGTTCACGCCCGTCACCGTCACCTGCTGGGCCACGTTCCAGTCCGCTGCGGTAAACGTCAACAGGCTCACCGAGGCGGTGCCCTCGGCCGCATTGCTAGACACGATCACCAGCGTCACATCGGCAAAGGGCTGTGAATTCAGCGTCACATCGAACGTCACCGCGCCGCCACCCTCGGTGGTCGAAGCGCCGGATGCCGGTGACACGTTGATGCCCTCGTCCACCGACGTGAAACTGATGCTGGCCGCCTGCGGACCCTGGCTAAGCGTGCCGTCGCTGACGGTGATGTTGTAAGACGGTGCAACGTCACTCGCATCGTGCACGAACACCACCCGTCCGGCATCGATGTCGGCCTGGGTGAAGCTGGCGATGGAAGTCCCCGGCGTGGCGGCCCATTCGAACTGGCCATTGAAAACGTTGCTGACAGTGTAGGTCAACTGGGCCGGGCCTTGCTCGAGATCCGATGCGTTCAGGTTGGCGCTGTCCAGAACAACAGCCGCCCCTTCAATAATGCTGAGGGTGTTGGCGGTGATGGTCGGGGCATCGTTGACCGGATCGATGGTCAGGCTCACTGTCCGCACATCGCTCTCGCCAGACGCGGCATCGGTCACCGTATAGGTGAAGCTGTCGGTGCCGTTGAAATTGGCGTTGCCGGTATAGGTGAAGGTTCCGTCGGCGTTCAGGATCAGGCTGCCGTTGCTGACGCCGGTGGTCAGGGCATAAGTGAGTGCGCCGCCTGAAGTGGTGCTGTCGTTGGTGGCTACGCTGTCGCCCAGCAGGGTGTCTTCGTTGACGCTGAAGCTGTCGTCGATTGCGGTGAGATCGGTGACCGGATCGATGGTGAGATT
>JAWOJD010000002.1:0-14338 GCA_046484355.1 Thiobacillus sp. | reverse complement strand
CGAAAGATGTTGTCGATGAGCAGCAGCACATCGCGGCGCTCGTCGTCGCGAAAGTACTCGGCCATGGTCAGCGCGGCATGGCCGACCCGGAAGCGGGCCCCCGGCGGCTCGTTCATCTGGCCGAACACCATCACCATGTTGGGCAACACCCCGGCCGCCTTCATCTCGCGATAAAGCTCCTCGCCTTCGCGGCTGCGTTCGCCGATGCCGCAAAACAGGCTGACCCCTTCATGCTGGCCGATCATGTTGTGGATCATTTCGGTGAGCAGCACCGTTTTGCCGACGCCGGCCCCGCCGAACAGACCCGCCTTGCCGCCGCGTTCCAGCGGCACCAGCACGTCGATGGCCTTGATGCCGGTCTCGAAAACCTCCGACTTGGTCGAGCGTCGCGCCAGTGGCGGTGGCGCCCGGTGCACCGAACGCCACTCGACATCAGTCAGGTCGGCTTCGCGGTCGATGACGTTGCCGAACACGTCGAACATGCGCGAGAGCGTGCCCTTGCCGACCGGCGCCTGTAGCGGCTCGCCGCTGTCCTCTACCGCCATGCCGCGCGCCAGACCCTGGGTCGGCGTCAGGGCAATACCGCGCACGTGACGTGCATCCAGTTGCGCCAGTACTTCGATGATGATTTGCTTGTCCGGCCCCGTGCGCAGCACGGTGTAGATCGGCGGCAAAGCCGCGTCGAACCGCACATCCACGACGCTGCCGCGCACCGAGACGACTACGCCGGAATTCGATAAGCGGGAGGCTGTTTCCATTATGGATTGGGTTCTTTCGTCTGTTTCTCGGCGACGGTTGCGGGAGCACCCGGCAAGAGATTTTCCCCTTCCTTCAGAGGTTGTGCGTGCTGTGCCTGTTCCTCGATGACGGTGGCCTCGCTGTATAAACCGGCTTCCGCTTTCGTCGACACCACATCGAGTTCTTCATGCCGCGCTCCAGCGGTGAAGCGTTTCCCCTTTGCAGCAGCGCGCGCCTCTTCCGGTTCCCCCTCGAGCATGGTGATGGGGATACCTTGCGGGAAGACAACCTCCCTGGCCTCGTCGGGCATCGAGATGCCTTGTTCCTGAAAGGCACGTTTCACAAGCCGGATCACCGAAGAACGCACCTTCAACCAACTATGTTCGCGGCCGTTGATCCAAAAGTAGATGCGTAGATTGACTGTAGACGCTCCCAGATTGTCCGCCAAGACTGCGGGTTCGGGATCGTTCAGAACGGCCGGGTGGTCTGCCAAGACTCCTCGTGCAATCTCCTGTGCCTCGTTGATCGCATCGTCGTAACCGATGCCGACGACAAAGCTCTCGCGCCGGTTGGCATTGGTAGTGAAGTTGCTGAGGGTGCTCTTGTAAACGTTGGCGTTCGGAATCTGCACGAGATTTCCATCGAGGGTCATCAAGATCGTGGTGCGCATGTTCAACTGCTGCACGTAGCCGGTCACGCCGGAAATCTCGACCAAGTCGCCGGTCTCAAACGGTGGCTGCATGCTGAGGAAGATACTCGCCAGAAAATTCTCGGTGATGTCCCGGAATGCGATACCAATGATCAGGCCGACCAGACCGGTGCCGCCGACCAGCGTCAAGGCCAGTTGTGTCAGGCCAGAGACTCTCAGAATGAGATAGACGCCACAGATGAGAACGAGTCCGCCCGCCGTACGTGCGATCACGTTTTGCAGGAGTTTGGTCCGAATCCGCGGGCGCAGCAGCGCTTGGGCGCCGCGAATTGTCAGCAGGGCACTGACCACCGACAGAGCCAGAATAAGCAGTGCAAAAACAAGGAAGGGCAGCGCGCGGATGAAGTCGCGCCATAATCGCATTACGCCACTCCACGCTTGGCGGAAATCCCACACTGACTGCTGAGCCACCTGCAACCGGTTGACCACGGCGACAACGTCCTGCGTGTTGTGGGCCAGATCGCTGGCCCATTTCTTTAGCTCATCGGACTCCACCTTGCCATTGAGAAAGACGACACCTTCCTCGACCCGGACTTGTGGGTCGGTGAACCAGTCGGTGGCATCCAGAACACGCTGGAGTCGCTTGCGGATATCTTCATCGTGCGCAACGGGTTTTACGTCCACCTTTGCGGGTGCCAAGGAGAGCTCTTGTTTGGCGGGTGTGGTTAGTTTCTGCGCTTCGCCGGCCTTGCCGACGGGTTCCTGCGCCATGACCGTCGATGGCAGAACGCAGCAAACGGAACCGAGCAACACTGCCCTCAGAAACAGGCTATGGCAACTGCGAGGCGATCGTTGCGCGAGAGCACTCTCGTTCGGAACCGCAGGATCGCGGTTCCTGCTTCGGTATTTGCCGACCAAACTCTCGATGTGCGCGCCGAGCTCGAACAGCATCGCAGAGAACCGCTGACCGGTAAATTCCGCCACATTACAAAAAAGCTGCGCCTTCCCGCCTTGCACAGCAACCACCACACCGGCATTTATCAAAGATTTGTCGTTGGTTATTGCCGGACTCTTCTCCATAACGCTATCCCTTTTCTTCCCTTGCGCACAAAGCAGGTTTGGCTTCGAGCGCTTCGCGTACGTGAATCATCCGTCTTTTGATCTGCGCGCGATCATGGGTGCACGCAATGCTGCGATCGGCCAGCTCGGCGATCCGCTGCACCTGTTCCTTGAGTTCTTGTCTGTGGGACCGGCTGACTGTCAGGCTGGCGATGGTATCGATGGCGTTGAGCATACGCGCCATGATGGAGACATTGCCTTCGGCGTTACGCCGAATCTGGTCGAACGATTCGGCCAGCAGACCTTCATAGGTCGGAACGATGGCGATCACACGCAGCGCTTCTCCATCGTAGTGCTGCGATGGCGGGAATTGCCGACAGGCCAGCCGAGCCAGAATCACCGTCAGATAATCCACGCACATCACGGCCGTCGAGGTGTCATTGACACCGGGCGAAAGCGCCTTCAATGCCATATCCACGATCTGCCGGATACCGAAAGAAGGATCCTGTTCGACCGTGCGATGGCGGCTGATGCTGTAAGCCTTGTTCAGGGCAGCAATCATCTTCTGATCCGGCGGATACGTCAGGGCGAGCGATGCCAACGCAGCATCTTGCACAACGAACGCGCCGACGCCGTGCTCCATCCGCACGATGGTCTTCCTGTCCCGCGCCAAGCCCAGGAGGGCATCACTATCCACGCTCTGTATGTAGCCGCTCACGGCTGCCGGAACGGTGTACCAGGTCCTCTCATCCAGAGACTGAAGCATCGGGTCTTGGCTCTCCTCTTCATCGGGTCCATGTCCCAGTTTTTCCGGAAACAGCCGATCAATGGCCGCGATGGTTTCATGAGCGACCGAGGCGATGATGCTGGAAGCCTGGATCGACGAGGCGATGTGATGAATAAAATAAATGAGGACGCCTACGCCGCCGAGTGCCATAAAAAATGCGAAAAACACCGCCAGGCTCGGCACAAATTCAGCATCGCCCCCGCGAATGGAGCGCAGAACGATCAGGCAATACACAAAAATACCGGCGAAGATCCCGAGCGTGACCTGCGTGACGCGGCTGCGCATGAAGTTCCGCAGGATGCGCGAGGTATATTGGCTCGACGCCAATGCCAGCGCCAGCAGGGTCATGGAGAACGTGATGCCCATAACGGTCATCATCGAACCGGCAAGCGTGGACAACATTTGGCGTGCGCCTTCCGCCCCGGCCCCAAACAGGCGTGGCCACTGGGCCAGCCATTGGTCGCTCCCGGCGGAGTCTGCTTCGATCAACGCAGCCGCGAAGACAATACTGCCCACGACGATCAGCGAAGGCATAAACCAGAAGCTTGATCGCAGATCGCCCCAAATTTGTCTCAATTTATTCATGGATCGGTTCCCATTTCCAGTCGCGGATCTCCGGCATGTCTTCACCGTGTCTTTCGATGTAGGCCTTGTGATCGAGCAGCTTGTCGCGCAGATGCTGTTTGGCGTAAGCGGCGCGCGAGCCCAGGCTCGGCACCCGGTCGATCACATCACCCGCCAAATGGAACCGGTCGAGATCGTTCAATACCGCCATGTCGAAGGGGGTGGTGGTGGTGCCGTTTTCCTTGTACCCACGCACATGCAACTGATCATGATTGGTGCGGCGGTAAGTCAGCCGGTGGATCAACCAAGGATAGCCGTGGAAGGCAAAAATGATGGGCTTGTCCTTGGTGAAGAGGACGTCGAAGTCCTTGTCGGAGATGCCGTGCGGGTGCTCGCTCTGCGGCTGCAGGGCCATCAGGTCAACAACATTGATGACGCGGATTTTCAGCTCCGGAAAATGCTGCCGCAGAATCTGGACCGCAGCCAGTGTCTCCAGCGTTGGCACGTCGCCGCAGCAGGCCATGACTACATCGGGATCCCCCCCTTTGTCGTTGCTGGCCCATTCCCAGATGCCCAGCCCGGCAGTGCAGTGCTTGATCGCCGCATCCATGTCCAGCCATTGCAGTTCCGGCTGCTTGCCGGCGACGATGACGTTGACGTCATTGTGGCTGCGCAGGCAATGGTCGGTCACCCACAGCAGGGAGTTGGCATCGGGCGGAAGATAGACGCGGATAACCTCGGCTTTCTTGTTCACCACCAGGTCGATGAATCCCGGATCCTGATGGCTGAAGCCATTGTGGTCCTGCCGCCACACGTGCGAAGACAGCAAATAGTTCAATGAGGCAATCGGCCGGCGCCACGCAATGTCGCGCGTCACGTCGAGCCATTTGGCGTGCTGGTTGAACATCGAATCGACAATGTGGATGAAGGCTTCGTAGCATGAGAAGAAGCCATGGCGTCCGGTCAGCAGATAGCCTTCGAGCCAGCCCTGGCACTGATGCTCGCTCAACATTTCCATGACCCGGCCATCGGGCGCGACATGCTCGTCGCCGGGAAAAATCTCGGCTGTCGAACAGCGGTTGGTGACTTCGAACAGGGCACCCCAGCGATTCGACGCCGTTTCGTCCGGGCTGAAAATTCGGAAGTTGCGTGCCTCGGCATTGAGCTTCATTACGTCGCGCATGAACTCGCCCTGGGTACGTGTCGCTTCGGCTTTGACCTCGCCGGGTTGCGGGACTTTGACCGCATAGTCGCGGAAGTCCGGCATGCGCAGATCGCGCAGCAGCATGCCGCCATTGGCGTGCGGGTTGGCGCCCATGCGCCGCTCGCCTTTGGGCGCCAGCTCGGCCAGTTCCGGCTGAAGCCGGCCACGCTCATCAAACAGTTCTTCGGGCCGGTAGCTTTTCATCCACTGCTCGAGGATCTTCAAATGCTTGGGTTTTGTCGCGAGCGCTGCAACCGGCACCTGGTGCGCGCGAAAGGTGTCTTCAATCGGTTTGCCATCAACCAAATCGGGGCCGGTCCAGCCCTTCGGCGAGCGCAGGATGATCATGGGCCAGCGCGGGCGCACGCCAAACCCGTTGGCACGCGCGTCGCGCTGGATGCGCTGGATATCGGCAACCACGGTATCGAGGGTGGCCGCCATCAGCTGATGCATCGCCTCGGGGTCGTCGCCCTCGACGAAATGCGGCGTGTAGCCATAGCCGCGGAACAGCGCTTCCAGCTCGTCACGGGGAATGCGCGCCAGCACGGTGGGGCCGGCGATCTTGTAGCCGTTCAAATGCAGAATGGGCAGCACCGCGCCGTCATGAACCGGGTTGAGGAATTTGTTGGAGTGCCAGCTGGTGGCCATCGGGCCGGTTTCCGCCTCGCCATCGCCCACCACGCAGGCCACCAGCAGATCGGGATTGTCGAACGCGGCACCATAGGCATGTGAAAGCGCATAGCCGAGTTCGCCGCCTTCGTTGATGGAGCCCGGGGTTTCCGGTGCAACATGGCTGGGGATGCCGCCGGGAAAGGAAAACTGGGTGAACAATTTCTTCATCCCCGCTTCATCCTGGGAAATGTTGGGATACACCTCGCTGTACGTCCCCTCCAGATAGGTGTTGGCCACCAGGCCCGGCCCGCCATGCCCGGGGCCGGTGACATTGATGATGCTCAGGTCGTATTGGCGGATGATCCGGTTGAGATGCACATATATAAAATTCAGTCCGGGCGTGGTCCCCCAGTGCCCCAGCAATCTGGGCTTGACGTGTTCCAGCTTCAACGGTTGTTTGAGCAGCGGATTGTCGTAAAGATAAATCTGGCCGACCGACAGATAGTTGGCGGCGCGCCAGTAGGCATCCATCTTGTGAAGCAGTTCCGGGGAAAGCGTATTTGTCTTCATGGTTCAGTTCCCTTTGTTTTGTGGGTCGAAATTGAGCCTGCCGGCGCTGAACGCGCTTCGTCCTGAGCGGCGCACAGGCAGGCGCCGAATATGAAAATGCACCCGGAAAGGTAAATCCACAGCAGCAAGGCCATGATCCCGCCGAACGTCCCATAGACCGCGTTTAATGTGGAAAAATTCTTGAGGTAGATCACGAACAGTTTTTCGGCCGCCAGCAAGAGCGCCGTGGCGCACAGGGCGGCGACCCAGACTTCGGAGAAGCGCGTAGGACGGCGCGGAGCCAGCCGGTAAAACAGGCTCAGACCGAAGAACAGCACCAGCAAGGGGATGAAAAAGCTCCCCAGGGCATAGACCCAGGAACGGAAATCATTCATGGGAAACAGCCAGCCCCTCGCCATTTGCGCCAGCATTGGCGCGCCTATGCTCAAAAGCACCGCACCCGCCGTGATCCCGAGCAGCACCAGGCTTTTGAGCGGCAGCCGCCACCAGCAGTACCCCTCTGTGCCCCAAGCGTGGTTGGTCGCGCTGATGAGGGTGGTGAAGCATTGGAGGGTGACCCAGACCAGGATGAGAAACGCGATCGCCCCCGCCTGCCCACGCTCTTTGATCACACCAGCGACGGTGTCAAAAATGTAAGCTTGCTTGTCACCACTTAGCGGGACGAAGGTTTCAACATAGGCAATGACCTCCGTTGCAGCCAGGTTCCGATCAATAAAGGCCGAGGAGATCGTGACGAGCAGGACCATCAAGGGAAACAGCGAGAAGAACGCGTTGAAGGCAAACGCTCCCGCCCACTCAGCCCCGTCGATCCTGAGAAACTTTCTGCCCGCGAGATGAAATATCGCCCATGCCTGGCGTGCTCCCTGGTTAAGTCGGTTTTGCCTATGCATCTTGCGCAGTCTTTCTTTGCCGACGGTGCCAGGCCTTGCTTCCTGGCCGAGCGGCGGTGGAGGCGGGCGGGATCATTCGGCGGCACCTTCAATCGACAGCCCGGCACTTGGCGGATCCACGTTCTCGAGCGTTGTTTTCACGATGTTCCACACCGAGCGCGCAATCATCAGCTCTTCGTCCGTGCGCATGACGCGGACCGTAACCCGGCTGGCCGCTGCGGAAATCACGCCCGCATTCGCCACGTTTCGCTTTTCTTCGAGTTCGATTCCAAGAAACGCCAGATCCTCGCAGATTCGAGCGCGGACTACCGGCGCGTTTTCACCGATACCGCCCGCGAATACCAGCGTATCCAGTCCGCCCAGCGCCGCCGCGTAGGCGCCAACCCATTTTTTGACCTGGTAACAAAACAGCGCGACTGCTTCGGCGGCGCGTACGTCGGTTGCCTCGTTCTTGATCAAGTCGCGCATGTCGGAGCTGGTCTCCGAGACACCGAGCAGTCCGGATTCGTGATTGATGAGCCCGTTGAACTGTTCTGGCGTCAGATTTTCGTGTTGCATCAAGTACCACGCCACGCCGGGATCCAGGTCGCCCGTCCGGGTCCCCATCGGCACCCCCCCGGTTGGGGTGAATCCCATGCTGGTGTCGACGCTCTGGCCATCCCGCACGGCCGCCAGGCTTGCACCGTTACCGAGGTGCGCCAGAATCACTCGGTCTTGAGCCGCTTGCGTACCTTCAACCCGGGTCAGTTCCTGCATCAGATAAGCATAGGACAGGCCATGGAATCCATAGCGCTGGATCCCCGCTGCATCGAAACGCCGGGGAATGGGCAGGAGCCGGGCCACGCGCGGCAAGGTATGGTGAAACGCTGTGTCAAAGCAGGCCACCTGAGGCAGGTTCGGATAACGCTGGCGGAACGCCTCGATCAATGCAATCTCGCCCGGAAGATGATCCGGGCCGTAAGAACTGATGCGATGCAGCTCATCCAGCAATGCCTGGGAAACCCGTTCCGGCTGGATGTGATTCATGCCGTGTACCACGCGGTGGCCCACGGCCCTGATGTGCGAAAAATCGACCTGCTGTTCAAGCCAGTCGATCAGGAAATTCGCCGCCGAATGGTGATCTTTCGCTTCGACGCCCTGACGGTTTTGCTGACCTTGGGGTGTCTCGCTGAAAGTCAGATTCGTCCCGGATAAACCAATACGGTCAATTTTCCCGGCAAGCGTGCGCGCCAGCGGCTCGCCAATCGGGTACAAGGCGAACTTGATGCTGGACGAGCCACCATTGATTGTCAGCACGCTTTTTTCAGCTGGACTCACCTTCGGCTCCTTGGACGTTTTTTCAGTGTGATCATCGCTGCCACAGGATATGACCCTCTTCCAGAGGAACCGCTACGCCGTCGCGATGCGGGATCACGCGCGCCGTATAGTTGCTTGCCGGGCGGGTTGCAGGCACCTCGGCACGATAGGCGTAGCCGTTTGTTGCGCCCACCAGTTGCCGCACGCGCTGCATTTCCACGCGCACCGGTTGCGCACCGTCAACGCCATTGGCATATAGCTCGGCCCGCACCGCCTCCGGGTCGAGATCATTGAGATACACCTGCGCCTCGAATATGTGTACCTCGCCGGCGGTTTCGAGCTTCACTTCGCCAAAGTGGAGCGCGGCCCATTTCTGCTCCAGCGCATGGTGCCACTCAACCAGTTCCACGCCGATGGCGCCCTGGCTGGCAGCCCGCTCCAGGTAGGCTGCAGCGGCCGGGAGGTAGTGCTGTTGGGTGTATTCGCATACTGCGCGGTTGGTGGAAAAGCGCGGCGTCAATTGCGCCATGCTTTCCCGCATCCGCGCCACCCAGGCAGTGGGGATCCCTTGCGCGTCGCGGGTATAGAATTCGGGGATCACCTCGCGTTCGAGCAGGGTGTAGAGGGCGTCCGCTTCAATGGCGTCCCAGGCGGGATCGTCATCATGTTCCTGGCCATCGCCCAGCGCCCAGCCCACCTCCGGCGTGTAGGCTTCTGCCCACCAGCCGTCCAGTTCGGACAGGTTGATGCCGCCATTGACCAGCACCTTCATGCCGCTGGTTCCGCACGCTTCCCAGGGACGACGCGGCGTGTTGAGCCAGACATCCACGCCCTGCACCAACTGCTCGGTCAGATGCATGTCGTAATCGCTGAGGAAGATCACATGCGGGCGCACCTCGGGCCGCCGGATGAAATGTGTCCATTGCTGGATCAGGGCTTGGCCCGCCCGGTCGGCGGGGTGGGCCTTGCCGGCCATGATGAGCTGGACCGGGCGTTGCGGATGGGTCAGCAGGCGCAGCAATCGCTCCGGGTCATGCAGCAGCAGGTTCGGTCGTTTGTAGCTTGCAAAGCGGCGTGCAAAGCCCAGCGTCAGGGTGTTGCAGTCAAACAGATGTTTCGCCGCATCGACCGCCTCGGGCGATGCCCCTGACGCGGCCAGTTCCCGGGAAAGGCGTTCGCGGGCGTATGCAACGAGCGTCATGCTGGCGTCGGTCCGGAATTCCCAGAGCCGGGCGTCGGAGACTCGGCGAATGTCCTGCTCCAGCGTCTCCACCGTTCCCAGCCAGCGGTCCTTGCCGCAGGCTTCCGTCCAGAGCGCATCGGACGGGGCCGAGTCCCAGGTCGGCATGTGGACGCCATTGGTCACGTGTCCGACCGGGACTTCTTCGGTCGGCCAGTGCGGAAAGAGCGGCTCGAACAGATGCCGGCTCACGCTGCCGTGCAAACGGCTTACGCCATTCACCGCCCCGCTGCCGCGAATCGCCAGATGAGCCATGTTGAAGGGTTCCGACGCGTCGTTCGGGTTCTGGCGGCCCAGTGCCAGCAGGTCGTGGCGCGTGATCCCGAGATGCTGCTCGGCATAGCCGCCGAGGTATTGCTCGATCAGCGCCGGCGCGAAACGATCGAAGCCGGCCGCCACCGCCGTGTGCGTGGTGAATAGATTGCCCGCTCGGGTGACGGCCAGCGCGGCCTCGAAGCTCAGCCCGCTTTCCGCCATGAAGCTGCGCGCGCGTTCCAGCACGGCAAAGGCCGCATGCCCTTCGTTCAGATGACAGACTTCGGGTGCAATGCCGAGTGCGGCGAGCAGCCGCCAGCCGCCAATGCCGAGCAGCAATTCCTGTTTGAGGCGCAACTCCGGCCCGCCGCCGTACAGTTCGCTGGTAATGCCGCGATGCGCCGGGTAATTTGCGGCGTCATTGCTGTCCAGCAGGTACAGCGTCACGCGACCCACCTGCACCTGCCAGGCGCGCAGCCAGACCGAATAGCCGGGCAAGGCGATCTCCAGGCGCAACCATTCGCCATCCGGTTTGCACAGCGGCGTGACCGGCAGCTGGCCGGGGTCGTTGTACGGGTAAAGCGCCTGTTGCGCGCCATCCTTGTCGATCACCTGACGAAAATAGCCTTGCTGGTAGAGCAGCCCCACGCCGATCACCGGGACGCCCAGATCGCCGGCGGCCTTGAGTTGATCGCCCGCCACGTTGCCGAGACCGCCCGAGTAAATGGGCAAGGCCTCGCTCAACATGTATTCCATGCTGAAATAGGCAACACAACTGAGAGGCGAGTTCGGATGGGTTTGCTGGAACCACGCGGGGGCCTCCGCCGCGTCGCGCCGGGCCTGCACCAGACTGTCAAGGCTATTGCGGAAAGCGGGTTCGGCCAATACCTGCTGGAGCTTCTCCCGCGATACCGTCTGCAGCACCACCCAGGGATTCTGGGTCAACGCCCACAGCACCGGATCCAGCTGCCGCCACACCTGGTCGGTGGCGTGATTCCACGACGAGCGCATATCCAGGGCAAGGTCGGCCAGGGATTCGAATCCCTCGACATCCGTATGCAGCAGGCCGTATAGCGGCTGGCTAACAATGTGTTTCATTGCAATCGATATTTGGCAGGCCAGTGATATTAGAATTTGAACGTATAACGCACATAGAAATCGACGTCCTCACGCTTGTACAGACTGCCGACGTGCTGATCGATATCCTCACGATTCCGGGCGCGCGCCTCCAGGGTCTGCTTCTCGTCGATGGCCCATTTGTAGCGCAACTCGACCAGGTTGGTATTGGGGCCGAAATCCGGAGACAACAGCCAGCCGTCGCCCGCACGTCCGAACACAAGCCCTGCGCTGTGCTTGGGAACAATATCGATGAAATTAAACGTGATTTGTGCCGCGAGTCCATCGGCGTCACCAGACGTGCCGGTACTCACCACGCTGCGTTGAGGCGTGTTCGGGGCGTAACCCACTTCGCCTGCCAGCATGAATTTCGTGCTGCCACGCATCGGCCACTGCCCGGCGAGGCGACCAACCAGGCCCCAGTAGTCGCCAACCGGGCCCACGCCAACACCGTCGCTATACAGGGCATCCGGCAGCCAGGTGACATCCACCGCGCGCTGAACAATGGGTCCGGACTTTTGCTTGTTTTCAAGGCCGACGAAATAGGACACCCGGCTGCCATCATCCCTGAAATCAAGCGGTGCACGCCGCACCTGGGTTGCACCTTCACTATCGTTGTACTGGGCAATCGCAGTCGTGACCCAGCCGCTCGCAGACAGGTGCTTGACCTGAACACCATCGGTCCAGGTGATGTCGGTGTTCGGGCTGTCATTCCGGTCCAGCGACTTCTTGGCCACGCCTTCGAGTTCGGCCTTGCTCTGGAAGCGACCCAGGCGCACCTGCCAGGCCGTATCCGGGCGATATTCGACATAGATCTCGTCCAGCGTGGAATCGCCGCGGCGCAAGCCGTCATCCGCCGGGAGGCTGTTGAAAATCTCGAAGTGCAAATCGTTGCGGTCATCCGTGGAATAACGTCCGGCGAATCGAACCTGCGCCAGCCATTGCTCGTTGAATTTGGCGCCGATTCCAGGACGCACGCGCAACCGCAATTCGTCCGTCGTATCTTCTTTACCGTCACGGTCGTCACGGTGCAGCGAATAAAACCCCGTACGCACATCCCCGTTCAAGGTGAATTCAACAGCCACTGACGGACCGGCCAAAGCCAGACCCGTGACCATGAACACTGGGCTTGCCCACTTCTTAAAACAAAACATGTTGGCTCCTTGAATAATCATTCCGAAAAATGTATTGGCGCTTCGACTCTGCCCCATTCATTCACGCACTATCTTTTTAGATCCGCAATGGCATCCTGGGTTGAACGAGGGGTATGGCGTCAGTTGAACCAACTGGAGGGTGGCGCCCGCACTTGAGGGAACAGGCTCGCAACTGTTTGCAGGACGACCCATGGATTTTAGGTCAGCTCCCAGAGATCGGGATCCAGCTGCCGCCACACCTGGTCGGTGGCGTGATTCCACGACGAACGCATATCCAGAGCCAGTTCGGATAGTGAATCGAATCCCGCTACGTCCGCGCATAAAATACGTTCCTTCGGGTGGATGATTTGTGTCTGTTCGCTCATGACCAATCTTTGAATGTGCCTGGAGGTAATCTGTGCTTGCTACGTGGATGCCGCCACCGCAGCACTGACGATCGCCTGTGCCTCTTCCTGGATGCGGTGCAGGTGATCCGCGTCACGAAAGCTCTCGGCATAGATCTTGTAGATGTCCTCGGTGCCGGATGGACGCGCCGCAAACCAGCCGTTTTGCGTCTCCACTTTCAAGCCGCCGATGGGGGCGCCATTGCCGGGTGCTTCGGTGAGGATGCGCAGTATTTTTTCGCCGGCCAGTTCGGCCGACAGAACTTGCTGCGCTGAGAGTTGAGCAAGTTTCTTTTTTTGCGCCGGCGTCGCCGGCGCATCAATCCGGTCATACACCGGATCGCCGAATTCGCGCGCCAGTTCAAGGTAGCGCTCGCCTGGATCGCGGCCCGTGCGCGCGGTGATCTCTGCCGCCAGCAAAGCCGGAATCATGCCGTCCTTGTCGGTCGACCAGGCGCTGCCGTCCATCCGCACAAACGAGGCGCCCGCACTTTCTTCTCCGCCAAAACCGAGCGAGCCGTCGTGCAGGCCGTCCACAAACCATTTGAATCCGACCGGCACCTCGTAGAGCGTGCGGCCAAGCCTCGCTGCGACACGATCGATCATCTGGCTGCTGACGACTGTCTTGCCCACCGACGCATCCTTGCGCCATCCCGGTCGATGCTGGAACAGGTAGTCGATGGCGACCGAAAGGTAATGGTTGGGCGGCAGCAAGCCCGCGTTCCTGGTGACGATGCCATGCCGGTCATGGTCGGTATCGCAGGCAAACGCGATGTCGAAGCGATCCTTGAGACCGATCAGGCTCTGCATGGCGTAGGACGAGGAGGGGTCCATGCGAATCTGACCGTCCCAATCGACCGTCATGAAGCGGAAGGTCGGATCGACGGCTTCGTTCACCACCGTGAGATTCAAGCCATAGCGCTCGGCAATCGGACCCCAGTAGTGAACCCCGGCACCACCCAGCGGATCCACGCCCAAGCTGAGGTTCGCGCCGCGAATCGCGTCCATGTCGAGCACGTTGCCGAGATCGCTGATGTACGCATTCAGATAGTCATGCCGGTGCGTGGTCGTGGCGCGCCGGGCCTGTTCGAACGTCATGCGTTTCACGCCCCGGAGACCCATTTCCAGCAAGCCATTGGCGTGGGCTTCGATCCAGTCGGTGATGTCCTTGTCCGCCGGCCCGCCGTTGGGCGGGTTGTACTTGAAGCCGCCACTGTCGGGCGGATTGTGCGATGGCGTAATGACAATGCCGTCCGCCAGCCCGGCAACACGGCCGCGGTTGTAAGTGAGGATGGCGTGCGAAATCACCGGGGTAGGGGTGTATTCGTCCTTGTCCGCGAGCATGACGTCCACCCCGTTGGCCGCCAGCACTTCGAGCGCACTGGTCAACGCCGGTTCCGACAGGGCGTGGGTGTCGATTCCCATAAACAGCGGGCCATCGATGCCTTGCTGCGTGCGGTAATCACAAATGGCCTGGCTGATGGCCAGCACATGCCATTCGTTGAAACTGCTTTCGAACGACGAGCCGCGATGCCCCGAAGTGCCAAACGCGACCCGTTGCGCGGGGATGGATGGGTCGGGCAGGTTGCTGAAGTAGGCCGTGATGAGTCTGGGCACATTGGCCAGCATGGCTGGCTGGGCGGGCTTTCCCGCAAATGGGCTCATTATCATTTCCACATCACGTTGGATTTGGCCTTGGCGGCGGCAGCAAGAAGTTCAATCAGCGGAAGCGCTCGATGCGCCATGCTGACCACCGGCTCATCCGCATCCTTGTCCTCAATAGGCGGAGATGCCTTTTCGGCTTCGATTGCCGCGGTCAGC
>JAWOJD010000059.1:0-2686 GCA_046484355.1 Thiobacillus sp. | reverse complement strand
TCCTTGACCAGTTCGGCAAATTGCTGGGCATCCAGGTGCAAGCCAAGCAGAATTTCCTGCGGGCATTGAATTTCAATTGTGCTTTGCATGATGCTCAACCTCCATCAACTCTCAAATTTCCACGCCCGGAAAAGATGCGCGTGCAACCCAACAATTCCCTGGTTTATTTTACCGCCAGCATATGACCCGCGGAATTAACAGCCTCTATCGGCACACCTGGTGCCAACGATGAGCTTGCGCGAGGGCTCGGGGTCTCGGACGGCGTGATGCCCGCAGCCGCCAGCAGCGGCAGGGTTTCTTCAAAGATACGTCCCTTGGACAGGGCGAGGGTGATTCCGGCGTAGGTCATGTTGGTTTGTGTCCGGTATTGCAATTTTCAAGCTGACATCGCGAACCCGCAGGGCATGACTGGTCAGGCCAGATTAACAGGCAAGCTTTCGGGCAGGTTTTCTTCTTCAAGCCCCATTCGCGTCATTGCATCCTGGCGCGAACGATTGAAGGTATCCAGCAGCATCGGGCAATATTCTTTTGCCAGGTTTAGATCCTCCGCAAATCTTTCCGAGTCGGTAATGTATTCATGCACAAGGCGATTACGAAGATTACGCGCTTCGAGCCACCGTTCCGTGCTGGTCAATATGCCCAGCCGCTCGGCACGATTAAGCGTTTCAATCTGACTGCCCGGCTTCTCGGCAAGCGCAAGCAGCCAGCGGGGCAACAATTTATCCGCCACTGTATCTTGCATGCGGCCAAACCGGGATACAAAGGCTTCCAGCCGCTCGGCAATTTCTGGTGCATGTTCCAGATTGCGCACCCACTCCGCATCGATCGTTTGGCTGAACAGGCTGTGCCAGCTGTAGGACAGGTGTTTTCCTTCGCGCGCGACAATCTCCAGCGTTTGCAAAAAGCGCTCTACCGGCAAACCTGTGGTCAAGCTCATAGCTTTATTCCTGTATGGATGGCTTGCTCGTGTATCGGTTGTCGCGGTGTCGAGGGATCAAGCACCAGAACATCGATAGGCTGATCGCCGAGGCGCAACTGAAGCCTGGCAACCAGTTGCAGCGTTTTACGTTCAGGTTCGACCACGATAGTTGGCATTTCAACGAGCAGATCGATATCGCCACCCCGTGCATCATCGTTTGCCCTCGATCCGAAAAGCTTCACATCAGCTTCCACACCGAAAACCTCCCGGACGGTTCGCTGGATGATTTCGATCTGTTTTTTGCTCAACCGCATGTTCGTTAGACTACAGACAAAGGGGTTGCGAGGTGCTGGCATTCCTTGCGCACCACGCGCACCAGGAATTGCAGACGCAGCGCAATCTTTGGATCGATCGTCATAGTACTTTCCCTTCCTTGAAGGCCATGTCATGGATAGGCAAGCGCTTGAGGTTGGGGGCGGCGAGCAGAACGTCCACTTTGCGGCCTTGAATCAGGCGGGTGACCCTGGCGGAAAACCGTGCTGCCAGAAGCGCTGGGTTGGCCGCCGGCTCGGATAATTCAAGCATGAGATCAAGATCGCCGCCGCGTGCGTCATCGTTTAACCTTGAGCCAAAAATCCGTACCTGGGCCCGCTTTCCCGCGATTTCATGCGCGAGCTGCGCGATAGATCTGGCCTGATTGTCGGTCAGGCGCATTGATGGAGCCCCTCCCCTGCCGCGGCCAGCAGCGACAGGGGCTCTTCAAAGATGCGGCCCTTGGACAGGGCCAGCGTGATGCCGGAATAACTCATGTTCAATGTCTGACTAGTGCACGCGCTTGATGCGCGCGCCGAGCTGGGTGAGCTTTTCCTCGATGCGTTCGTAGCCACGGTCGAGGTGGTAGATGCGCTCGATGGTGGTCTCGCCTGCCGCCACCAGGCCGGCCAGCACCAGGCAGGCTGAAGCGCGCAGGTCGGTGGCCATGACGATGGCGCCGTCCAACCGCGGCACGCCGCGCACCAGGGCCGTGTGGCCGGAGACTTCGATGTTGGCGCCGAGGCGGCGCAGTTCCTGCACGTGCATGAAGCGGTTTTCGAAAATGGTTTCGGTGACGCTGGCTGCGCCTTCGGCGATGCAGTTCATCGCCATGAACTGCGCCTGCATGTCGGTGGGAAACGCCGGATGCGGCGCGGTGCGCACATCCACCGATTGCAGCTTGCCGTCCGATTCGACCTCGATCCAGTCGTCGCCTGTGCTTACCTTCGCGCCCGCTTCGCGCAGCTTGCTCATCACCGCATCCAGCGTGTCGGGCTGGGTGTGGGTGGCGCGCACGCGCCCGCCGGTCATGGCGACGGCGACCAGGAAGGTGCCGGTTTCGATGCGGTCGGCCATCACGGAATATTCCCCACCGTGTAGCGTGTCGACGCCCTTGATGGTGATGATGTCGCTGCCGGCGCCTTCGATCCTGGCGCCCATCGCGATCAGGCAATTCGCCAGATCAATCACTTCGGGCTCGCGCGCAGCGTTCTCCAGCACGGTGGTGCCTTCGGCCAGCGCGGCGGCCATCATCAGGTTTTCGGTGCCGGTGACGGTCACCACGTCCATGACGATGCGTGCGCCCTGCAGGCGTTTGCAACGCGCATGGATGTAGCCGTGCTCGATCTGGATGTCGGCACCCATCGCCTCCAATCCCTTGATGTGGAGATCGACCGGGCGCGAGCCGATGGCGCAGCCGCCGGGCAACGACACCCGCGCTTCGCCGAAGCGCGC
>JAWOJD010000069.1:0-4372 GCA_046484355.1 Thiobacillus sp. | reverse complement strand
TGGCTGCGGCGCGCACTGGCCAATCTGGAGCAGGAAGCGGCCTACATCGCGCAGGACAACCCCCAGGCTGCGGCAGGGCTGATTGCCGAAGTCGACACGTTGACGCGGAATCTTGCCTTGCACCCCGACATCGGGCGCCCAGGGCGAGTGCCGGGCACCCGTGAACGGGTGTTGCCCCATTTTCCCTACGTCATTCCCTATCGGGTCAGAGAGCAGCGCGTGGAAATTCTGCGGGTCTTCCACACATCACGAAAATGGCCAGCCAGGTTGGCGACCTGATCAAATCGGCCAAGCCAGATCGCGCCGTTACGAAAATTACAGACGCGCCGCCTTGAACGTATCGCACTGTCCCGGATCGCCGCCGTGCATGCCGCGCGTGAACCAGCGCATCCGTTGTTGCGACGAATCGCGTGCTATTGCCGTGAAGCGTGATTGCGTTATGCCGCACCGGACTTATCCGGCGATTTCGACCAATCGGTTTCCGGAATCGAGTGCGGCGATCACGTTGGCCATGTGCTGTTCGAACCATCCAAGCAATCTTGAATTGGGGCAATTGCCTATCCTGACCCACATGATCGGCGGCGCGGTATTGCTGACAGATGCGCGAATCACGAAATCCTCATCCTTGGTGACGATGATTGCGCCATTCGCCATCGCATCGTCCCCAATCCGGCTGTCGCTGGATTCGAGCAATCCGATATCGAGCAGATGCGAGGCTTCATGACCCATGGATTCGATATCTTCTTGCCAGAGCGGGTGGCAATTGTGCATCGACCAGTAAGCGATGCATGTCAGGCCGCTTTTAATACCGGGTGGTCGAATTGCCGGGCGGCATACAATAAGACAGCCGTAATGTCTTCCATTTGAATATAGGGATACTCGGCGAGTATCTGGGCGCGGTCTTCGCCTGCCGCCAGCAATTCGAGAACATCGCTCACGCGGATGCGCATTCCGCGGATGCATGGACGCCCGCCACATTGCGCGGGATCCACGGTAATGCGTTCCAGAGTCGAGGATTCCATACGCCACCTTTCATTACGCTTGCCGACAAACCGATTGTATCGCCATCGGCAGCTTGACGAAAAAAAGGCTGGGCAGGGTTACAGCCGCGCCGCCTTGAACGTATCGCATTGCCCCGGATCGCCGCTTTGCATGCCGCGCGTGAACCAGCGCATCCGCTGTTCCGACGAACCGTGGGTGAACGACTCCGGCACCACGTAGCCGCGCGCCTGCTTCTGCAGGCGGTCGTCGCCCACCCCGGCCGCCGCCGCCAGCGCCTCCTCGGTGTCGCCCGGTTCCAGAATCTGCCGCTGCTTGTGGGCGTGGTGCGCCCACACTCCCGAAAAACAGTCGGCCTGCAACTCCATCCGCACCTGCAGCGCATTGCCCTCGGCCTCGCCTGCGCGGCTTCGCGCCGCATGCACCTGTTCCGACACGCCTAATAATGTCTGCACGTGGTGGCCCACCTCGTGCGCCACCACGTAGGCTTGCGCAAAGTCGCCCGGTGCATCGTGGCGCTGTGCCAGATCGTTGAAGAAGCTCATGTCCAGATACAGCTTCTGGTCGCCCGGACAATAAAACGGCCCCATCGCCGCCTCGGCAAACCCGCACGCCGACTGCACCGCACCCGAAAACAGCACCAGCTTGGGCTGCGCGTAGCGCTGCCCCGATCCCTGGAACAGCTTGCCCCACACGTCCTCCGTATCCGCCAGCACCACCGACATGAAGGCCTTCAGGCGTTCTTCCTCCGGGCTGAAGGTCGCCTGCTGCTGTTCCGTCTGGGCCGGCGCCAGATTGCCCGCCTGGTTCAGCACCACCGCAGGGTCCACCCCGAAATACATCGCCACCAGCGCCAGCACGATCGCCCCGATGCCGCCGCCGGCCAGCCCTTTTTTGCCGACGCGCATCCCGCGCCTGTCTTCGATGTTGTCACTGCGACGTCCGTGTTCCCAACGCATGGCGTACTCCTTGCTCCAGTGCTATACAAATGCATGATTGTAGGCGTAGCGCATAATCGGTGCGAACCCGATGGGTGTCCGGGGTCTTCGGCTTTGCCCCGTTAGCCCGGACGCTTGCCTGGAGGCCCCCCCTGAGCGCAATGAAACGATGGACACTCAACGATTGATTCAGCGACAACAGGAATTCCTGCGTGCGGCCGGCCGCCTGCAGGAGGCGGTCAGCCAGCAGGGTGGGGATATTCTGCGTGACGCGACCATCCAGCGGTTTGAGTTCACATTTGAAGCTGCCTGGAAAACGCTTCAGTTGTTCTTGCTGCATCAGGGCTTCGAGGCGACCGGCCCGCGCCAGACACTGAAACAGGCTTTTGCCTTTGGCTTGATCCCAACCCCCGAGGAAGCCGATGTGTGGCTGGCCATGCTGGAAGACCGCAACCCCACCACGCATACCTACCGAGAAACCCTGGCCGAAGCCATCGCGCTCAACATCCGCGCCCACTATGCTGCGCGTCTCGTCGAGATGGCCGATCGCGTGGCAGCGCTCAACCTGGACTAAGACCATGCTGCAACTGCGCGAAAAGGACCGTCAGGCGCTCATGCTCGCGTTGGAACCGTTCCCGGAAATTCGCCATGCGTGGGTGTTTGGCTCGCGCGCAACCGGAAAAGCCCGGCGCGCTTCCGACATCGACCTCGCCATCGAAGCCCCCACCCTCAGTTCCGCACGCTGGCACGCCCTGCAGGAATCGCTTGAACAGGCGCCATTGATCTACAGTCTGGATGTCGTTCGACTGGATACCTTGCAGGATCCGGATTTGAAGCAAGCCATCCTGAGCCAGCGGGTGCGTGTCCTGTAGCGTGCGGTGTGTTGCGCCCGTGCAACAAAACAACACATCCCCCCGATTGCATAGAAAAAAACAACAGTATTCCTTGTCCGGGCAAGCCAAGTCTGGATAATGGGCCTTGTCCCCCAAGCACCTCATTCGTGCAGGACAGCTCTGCAGAGCTTTAACTGGTTGTTCATGCCGTTTTGGCATTTATTTTCTTTAGGAGAAAGTTATGAAAAAAACTCTGATCGCACTGGCCGTTGCTGGTACTTTCGCTGCTCCCGCTTTTGCTGCTACGTCCAACGTTGACGTGTACGGCAAGCTGCATATGGCCGTGTCGGTGTTTGACGACCAAGCTGCTGCAAACAACGATGTGCAGATTTCCTCCAACGCCAGCCGTTTCGGCCTCAAGGGTTCGGAAGATCTGGGTGGCGGCCTGTCCGGTATTTGGCAGATCGAATCCAGCCTGAACCTGGACGAGCAAAACGGCATGCTGGCTGCCCGCAACAGCTTTGTCGGCCTGAGCAGCAAGTCCCTCGGTACCGTTCTGCTGGGTAACCACGACACCCCGCTGAAGCTGGTTGGCCGCGCGGTTGACCTGTTCGGCGACACCTTGGGTGATACCCGCAATGTGCTGGGTGGCGGTTCCGATACCCGTGCCAAGAACGTGGCAGTTTATGTCTCCCCCAGTTTCAGCGGCCTGAGCTTCGCTGCTGCCTACAGCACCGATCTGGTAACTACACCCGTTGTCGCTCTTCCTACAAACAACACTGGTGATCTTGAAGACCGTGCTGTCTACAACCTGAACGCTACCTACAAGAACGGTCCGCTGTTCGCAGGTCTGGGTTACGGTGATGGCGATGGTCATGAAGCGCTGGATCTGGGCGCGCACTGGCGTGCTGCTGCTGCTTACACCCTGGGCAACCTGAAGTTTGTCGGCCAGTACGACAAGCTGAATGGCGACCTGTCCACTGACCCTGATTTTGATGCATGGATGCTGGGCGCCGCCTACACCATGGGCAACGTGGTTCTGAAGGCCAACTACATGGATGGCGACAAGGACGGCACCTCGGCTGATCCCAAGCAGTGGACCATCGGTGCCGACTACAATCTGTCCAAGCGCACCACGGCTTACGCACTGTATGCAAACGGTGAGAATCTCGGTGCCATGGGCTCACGCTTCTCTAGCTCCGACGCGATCACTTCCGGCGTGGCTGGTGGCGACATCTCCGCCTTCTCGGTGGGTGTGACCCACAGCTTCTAATTCAACGCCGGGCTCGCCCGGTTTGAGTGGAAGTGCAAGACTAGACGGGCTCCTTCGGGAGTCCGTTTTTTTTGGTGCGCCCGGCAGGGCGCACTTACTTGGAGGTGAAAGTCCTCTACACACCCGGCAAGGGGAAGTGTTAGCTGAACGGCAAGGGTGTTCTGGGTGACTGGAAATCTGGAGGAAGCCGAAGGCAAAGCGCTGGCCTGACGAACAGGAAGCGGATACGAGGCGGCGTAGCGGGGTGAGATGTCCCATATCATCAAAGCCCGATACTTGTACGGAACGCTACGACGTAGATCCGACAGGCATAAGCGTGAAGGTAGGTG
>JAWOJD010000012.1:0-25773 GCA_046484355.1 Thiobacillus sp. | reverse complement strand
TCCACCTGCACGTACCCGCCGCCTTCCGCGGCCCGACGTTTGACCGAATGGTGGGGGAGGATGCCGCTGCTCCACAGGCTGCCTTCGTAGCTTGAATAGCGGCCGCGCTCGGCGGCGAGCTCGGTGGACGCCCAGAAGGCGTTGTAGGCGACCGCTTCCATCGAGCGGTCGGCGAATTCCACCGCGGCGTCGCTGGCGTAGGGCACGCGCAGCTGCTGCAGCGCGTCCTGGAAGCCCATGATGCCGAGGCCCACCGGACGATGCTTGAGGTTGGAATTGCGCGCCTTGCCGACGGCGTAGTAGTTGACGTCCACCACGTTGTCGAGCATGCGCATGGCGGTGTGGATGGTGGCCTTCAGCTTCTCCAGATCGAGCGCGCCGTCTTTCAGGTGATTGACGAGGTTGACCGAGCCGAGGTTGCACACGGCGATTTCGCTGTCGGACGTATTCAGCGTGATCTCGGTGCACAGGTTGGAGCTGTGGACGACGCCGACGTGCTGCTGCGGGCTGCGGATGTTGCACGGGTCCTTGAAGGTGATCCAGGGATGACCGGTTTCGAACAGCATCGACAGCATCTTGCGCCACATCTGGGTGGCGGGAATGCGCTTGAACACCTTGATCTCGCCGCGGTCGGCCTTGCGCTCGTATTCGGTGTAGGCCTCGGCAAACGCGCGGCCGTAAAGGTCGTGCAGATCGGGCACGTCGTTCGGCGAGAACAGGGTCCAGTCGCCGCCTTCCATCACGCGCTGCATGAACAGATCCGGAATCCAGTTCGCGGTGTTCATGTCGTGGGTGCGACGGCGGTCGTCACCGGTATTCTTGCGCAGCTCGAGGAATTCTTCCATGTCGAGGTGCCAGGTTTCCAGGTAGGCGCAGACCGCGCCCTTGCGCTTGCCGCCCTGGTTGACCGCGACGGCGGTATCGTTGACCACCTTGAGGAAGGGCACGACGCCCTGCGACTTGCCGTTGGTGCCCTTGATGCGGGCGCCCATGGCGCGCACCGGGGTCCAGTCGTTGCCCAGCCCGCCGGCGTACTTCTGCAGCATGGCGTTTTCTTTGATGGCCTGGTAGATGCCGTCAAGGTCGTCGGTGACGGTGGTGAGGTAGCAGGAGGACAGCTGGGAATGCCGGGTGCCGGCGTTGAACAGGGTCGGCGTCGAACTCATGAAGTCGAACGACGACAGCACCTGGTAGAACTCGATGGCGCGCGCTTCGCGGTCGATCTCGTTGATCGCCAGGCCCATCGCCACGCGCATGAAGAAGGCCTGCGGCAATTCGATGCGCGACTCTTCGATGTGCAGGAAATAGCGGTCGTACAGCGTTTGCAGGCCGAGGTAGCCGAACTGGTAGTCGCGGCCGGCGTCGAGCACGGCCGCCAGGCGCGGCAGGTCGAACTGGCCGAGTTTTTCGTCGAGCAGTTCGGCGGCGATGCCTTTCTTGATGAAGTCGGCGAAATAGCCAGCGTAGCGCGCGCCCATTTCAGCCTGCGTCACGGCTTCGCCCAGCACTTCGTGACGAATCGAATTCAGCAGCAGGCGGGCGGTGACGGACGAATACGCCGGATCCTGCTCGATCAGCGAACGGGCAGCCAGCACCAGCGCCTTTTCGACTTCGGCCATCGAAACGCCGTCATAGAGGTCGCGCAGCACGGTGTGCATGATCGGCTCGGCGCGCACGTTGTCGCCGAGTCCGGTGCAGGCGTCGGCCAGCAGGCCCGCCAGGCGCGCGGTGTCGAGCGGCTTGCGCTGACCGTCCTCGATCACGTGCAGGGTGGCTTCGGGCACACCGGCGGCGCGCTGGGCGGCGCGTTCCTGCGAGCGCTTCTCGCGATACAGCACGTAGGCGCGTGCGACTTCGTGTTCGCCCGAGCGCATCAGGGCCAGTTCGACCTGGTCCTGGATGTCCTCGATGTGGAAAGTGCCACCGTTGGGGGTGCGACGCAGCAGGGCCGCCGTCACCTGGCTGGTGATCGACTCGACCAGTTCGCGAATGCGCGCCGACGCCGCTGCCTGTCCGCCTTGTACCGCAATGAAGGCCTTGGTGACCGCAATGGCGATCTTGTTGGGCGCAAATCCGACCACCGCGCCATTGCGGCGGATGATCTTGTAGTCGGCGTAGCGTGTGTCGACCACGATCGGCTTGGCTTCTTTTAGCGGGGGGACGGGGGCGGGTGCAACGGATTCAGCAGCGACATTCAGCATCGACGGGGCTCCTCAGGTGAAAATGACGAAAAAACCGGGCGGCAGCGCTTTTAATGTACAGCTTATGCACACCTTACCCAGCCCTCGTGCACACGTTATTCACAACATGTTGTGGCGCAGCGAGGCAACGGACACAAATTCTAGTTTCTCAGTCGAGGCTGTCAACACAGAATTGAATTAAAAAGACGAAATTTTCGAAGGCCCCAGAAAACCCATGGCAAATCAAGCTTTTTGCCTGGCGGCGCGCCTAATTTTTGAACAGCGATCCGGCTGGATGCGGGCTGGCAACAAGAAACGTCCCATCGGGCCGATGAACACGTTGAAAATCAGCTTATTAGCATGCGCGGATACGGCTTGCACTGCGCAAAACCCTGCTGAATCTTTAGGCTTTGGCGTCTGGCAGGGATGGCCGAGACACCCGGCTGGGCCGGGCGGGGAGAACGTCCCACCGGGCAATGGCCCGGTGGGACGGCAAAAGGCTTACTGCAGCGGTTGGCCCACCGGCGCATCAGGCGCGGCCAGGGGGATAGCTGTCGGTGCCGAAGGAGAAGGCGCACGGGCCGCGGCCGACGGCATGGGTGCGCCAGCCGGCCGCGGCTGACCCGCAGCGGCTTTCGCCTGTTGCTCGAACAAGGCGCCCAGGTTAAGCATGGCCTTGGCATAGCCCTGGTCGGCCGCGCGCTTGAACCACTCGGCTGCTTGCGCGAGGTTCTGCGGCACACCATGGCCGTCGCGCAACAGCGCGCCCAGGTTGTTCTGCGCGGCCGCGTCGCCTGCTTCGGCGGAACGGAGATACCACTGGGCGGCAGTGGCGGGGGCTTTTTCCACCCCGCGGCCGCTTTCATACAGCACGCCCAGGTTATTTTGCGCCTGCGCATCGCCCTGTCCGGCGGCACGCGTCAGCCAGCGCACGGCTTCGACATCCTCATTGCGCTCCAGCAGCAGCCAGCCAAGACGACTTTGCGCGGCAGCAAGCTTCTGCTCGGCAGACTGGCGGTACCAGTTCAAGGCTTCGTCCATCCTGGTCGGATCGCTTTCCAGCAGATTGGCGAGGTTGTACTGGCCCATGGCATCGCCGGCATCGGCCGCCACGCGGAACCAGCGGGCTGCGGCCGCCTGGTCGGCAGGCACGCCCCGACCGTCGCGATACAGGGTGCCGAGGTTGTTGGCCGCGATCGGCTGCTTGAGCGCTGCGGCTTCGGAATACGCCTTGGCGGCGAGCGCCTCGTTCTTTTTCATGCCCTGGCCCTGTTCGGCCATCCAGCCAAGCTGGGTCTGCGCGTCGGCATCGCCCTGCTTGGCGGCCAGCACGAACCATTTGGCCGCTTCGGCCGGACTGGCTTCGGTGCCCTGCCCCTTCAGATACATCCAGCCGAGCTTGCTCTGTGCGGCCATGTTGCCCTGTTCGGCCGCGCGGGTCAGCCAGGTCAGCGCCTGCTTGAAGTCGACGGCTTCGCCATCCAGGCCTTCACGATAGAGCGTACCCAGGTTGCTCTGCGCCAGTGCGTTGCCCTGCTGCGCGGCGGCGGCCAGCAGCTTGCGCGCCTGTGCCGGATCGCGCGCCACGCCTTCGCCACGCGCGTATTTCAGCGCCAGGTTGTTCATCGCCATCGCGTCGCCGTTGTTGGCGGCGCGGGTCAGCCACTTGACGGCTTCGGCGTCGTTCTTGGCGACTTCACGGCCCTGTTCATACAGCGAAGCCAGGAAGGTCTGCGCCAGGGTCAGGTTCTGGGACGCGGAACGGGTGAGAAAGTCGATCCCGGTGGCCGCGTCCTTCGGCACATCGCGGCCGTCGATCAGCAGCAGCGCCAGGTTGTATTGCGCGGTCGGTTCGTTCTGCAGCGCGGCGCGGCGATACCACTCGACGGCCTTCTTGCCGTCGCGCGCCACGCCATCGCCCTTGTCGTAGGCCCAGCCCATTTTCATCTGGGCTTCGGGATCGCCCCGCTCGGCCGCCATCTGGTAATAACGCAGCCAGTCGGGCTGGGCCTCGGCGGCATGTGCAGTGTGGATGAAGCCGGCACACAGCAAGGCCAGGATCAATCGGTTCATCGGTTCACTCCTTACGGCAACTTGTATTCAATGGGGACATCCAGCCACATGGCAACGGCCATGCCATTCCGCTGGGCGGGGAAGAAGCGCCACTTGCGCACGGTGTCGAGTGCAGCCAGATCGAGCACCTGCGCACCGCTGCTCTGCTTGATCCAGATCTGGCCCACCTGGCCATCCGTCAGGATTTCGGCGCGCACCAGCGCGCGGCCCTCGGAACGCAGCGTCACGGCCTGCAGCGGATAGCGGGGCGCCTGGTTGCCGGGGCGGTGACGCGGAGGCGTCTCGCCCGGCAGGCTGGCGGCGGTGGCATTGATCGAGTCCAGTCCCTTGGGGATCGGCTTGCGGTCAAGCCCGGCAAACATGAGCGGCAATTCGCAGATCGAGGTGGGCGAGTTGACCTTCATGGCCGTTGCGGTAAAGCGTTCTTCGATCACCCGCGCCTGCCCCACGGGCTTCTGGAGCTGCAACGGCGCGTCAAACGCTTCACGCAGGGCCTGCGTCGTCGCAAACGCGTCTGCGCGGCCGCTCAACAGGCCGCCCTTGCTGTCTGCCTCGGCGCGCACGGCGGCGCCGCCGCCGGCGGCCAGCAAGGGCGAAGCGCTGTCGTTCGAGGTGATCGCCATGCCGGCGAGTGCCTGGGCGCGGCCGTCCCCCGCGAAGCTGGCGCCGGACCCCGACCCGCTGGCGCCACGCCCCATGCTCGGGATGGCCGGGATAGCCGCTGCCAGCAGGCCGCCACCGCGTTCACCTGGGCTGACGGTTCGGCTACCGCTGCCGTCGCCTGTGTCGCTTTGGCCGCTGGGCGCCGCCGCCCGGCTGGCGGAGACGGCACCCATACCGGCAATGGGGGTGACGGTCGACGCCGCCAGGTTGCTGGAAGCGGTGCCCTCTCCGGCCGCCACGCTGCCCTGGCCACTTGGACGGTCGGTGCGCGCGGCCAGCGCGGGCGCCTGCCCGCCGCGGCTGGCGCCGCTGGCGGATTGTGCTTGCGGAATGGCAGGCGCGGTAAACAGCGCGGCCTGACCCGGCGAACCCGGCTCGCGCGTCATGCTATCGCTCGGTGCCAGGCTGCTGCCGCGCTGGCTGGCCTGGCCACCCTGACGCGAAGCCTGGCGGAATTCGGGTTGTACGGACTGGGCCTGCGGCGCGGTGCCATCCATCGTGAAGGGACCGTTTTCGCGATCCACGCCCGCCCGCGACTGCATCGGGGCAACCTGCGCACTGGTTTGGGGGCTGCTGCCAGGACTGGGATAACGCGGCATCTCCTGACTGGACTCGCGGCTGGCCAGTTGCAGTGCGGATGCCCCCGCGCTCAGTGGCACGGCGGCCCGTTGCTGGGGGGGCGCGGTCGGCGCAGACAGGCCTGCCACCTCGCGCGCCGCCGGCGCGCTGCTGCCGCTTTCGCCCGGGTTGGGCTGGGCGGCAGGCGCCGTCGCGATTGGGGTTTCGGCGCGCGGTTCGGTTTCCTGGACGGCTTCGATGGGCCGGACCTGCGCGGCGCGGGGCGGGGGCGTGGCGGCTTTGACCGGATTGCGCAGGCGCGCGACCGGTGCGGGACGGTTGCGCGGCGCGTCCCGGGCCTCGGGCTCAAGCATGACTTCAACTTCGACCTGCGTATCGGGGATGGTGCGCATCACCAGCCACGGTGCGATCAACAGCAGCGCGAGCAGATGCAGGCCAACCGAGATGGCCAGCGGCGTGCCATCCCGCCGCAGCCAGGCTTTCCCTTCAAAGTTCGCCATCGGGTCGGTCGGATGAGGTCACGAAGGACAGCCGGACGATGCCTGCCCGGCTGACGGCTGCCATGACCTCGGCAATGCGGCCATACGCCACGCGATAATCGGCTTTCAGTTGCACGGCCAGATCAGGATCGGTTTGCAGCAGGGTTTTGAGACGCAGTTCGAGGTCGGTGCCTGCGATCAGGTCCTGATCGACATACACCTGACCGTCGGCATCGATAATGAGCTCGATCTTCTTGATCTGGACCAGCTTCGCGACCGGTGCGGTCTTGGGCAGGTTAACCGGCACCGCCTGCAGCAGAAAGGGCGCGGTTACCATGAAGATGACCAGCAACACCAGCATCACGTCGACCAGCGGTGTGACGTTGATTTCGCTCATCGGCGCGTAATCGGTCTGGGGCAGCAGGGCCATGTTATTGGCCCTCGGCTTTTTTGGTCTCGGTGCGACCGCTCTCGGCGTGGTAAGGCGTCTTCATCGCCAGGTGCAGGAAGTCGGTGGCGAACTGGTCCAGGCTGGCGATCGAGGTGCGCACCCGGCGCACGCCGTAATTGTAAGCCAGCACCGCTGGAACCGCAGTGGCAATGCCGAAAGCCGTGGCCGCCAGCGCCTCGCCCACCGGGCCGGCGACGATATTGAGGCTGGCCGAGTTGGCGAGGCTGATCTCCTGCAGCGCATGCATGATGCCCCAGACGGTGCCGAACAGGCCGACGAAGGGCGCGGTGCTGCCGATGCTGGCGAGCGCCATCAAGCCGTATTCCTTGCGGTGCTGGATTTGCTGCAGATGGCTTTTCAGCGTCCGCTCGAGCACGGCCTTGCGATCGCCCAGGCTGTCCAGGCTCAGGCTGACGTCCTTGGTCTGCGCCAACGCGGTAAAGCCCGCCGTGGTCAGGCCGGCCATGTCGCCTTCGTGGGCGCGTGCCACCAGTTCGCCTTCGTGCAGATCCTTTGCCGACCAGAAAGCGGTCTTGAAAGCGGCATCGCGCTTGCCGACACGGGTGTTTTGCCAGAATCGGGACAGGATCAGCATCCAGGTCACGACCGAAAAGACAAGCAGGACCCCCAAAGTGAGGTTCACGGCAATAGATTGGGTGAAATATGACATGCGAGAAAGTCCCTGATATGCGGTGCGCAGGACCGATCGCCCAACCGCACCATAATGTGAGTTTATTCAGAGTAACTAATAAACAAGGCGGATTTTAACCTGATTCGGCTGCTTGACGGAACGCCCGGAGGCGTCTGCGGTGAGATATGCGGGTCAAATTTGGTTATGATGGGATCAAAAATATTTTCCGGTTTTCGGTCTCCGCCATGCGTCAAACCGCCGTCCTGCTGATTTCCTGCCCCGACCAGAAGGGACTGGTTGCGGCCATTGCCAATTTTTTACTGTTGCATAATGCCAACATCCTGCATGCCGACCAGCATCAGGACGCCGAACTGAAATTGTTTCTGATGCGGGTGGAGTGGGAGCGCGAAGGCTTCGGCATCCCGCTGGCGGACTTTCCCACCGCATTCGAACCCGTCGCGGCCCGTTTCGGCATGACCTGGCGGCTGGCCGAAACCGGCCACAAGCCCCGTATGGCGGTGTTTGTGTCGCGGTTCGACCACTGCCTGGCCGATCTGCTCTACCGGTATCAAAGCGGCGAGCTGCATTGCGAACTGCCCATCATCCTGAGCAATCACGAGGACACGCGCTGGCTGGCCGATGCATACCATATTCCGTTCCAGCACCTGGCCGTGCAGGCCGACAGCAAGCGCGAGGCCGAACAAACCCAATTGGCGATCCTGCGCGACCAGCGCATCGATTTCATTGTGCTCGCGCGCTACATGCAGGTGTTGTCGGGAGAATTCATCCGCCACTTTCCCAACCGCGTGATCAATATCCACCACTCCTTTCTGCCAGCCTTTCACGGGGCCAAGCCCTACCACCGAGCATTCGAGCGGGGCGTCAAACTGATTGGCGCAACCGCCCATTACGTCACCGAAACGCTCGACGATGGCCCGATCATCGAACAGGATGTGGCGCGGATCTCGCACCGCGACAGCCTGGAGGACCTGATCAACAAGGGCGCCGACCTGGAAAAGGTGGTGTTGTCGCGTGCGGTGAAATGGCACCTGGATAACCGCGTGTTGTTGTACGCCAATAAAACAGTCGTGTTCGATTGATCCCATGATTGCGTTCAAGGTCCCCAGTGCGGAGCATTCGGTGCTTCAACAGGCGTTCGAAACCCGTCCCAAGGCGACGGCTGAATGGCTGGGGCGCCTGCCCGTTGCCAGCCCGGTGGACACCGCGCAGCAATTGGTCATGGCCTTGTATGCGCTGAACCGCCAACCGCTGAGCGAGGATGCGCGCCATGCCCTGCTGGCGCTGTACCGTCCGGTGGTCAAGCGGGCCGCCAACAGCCTTGAATCCCTGCTCGCCGAATCCGGGGTGCCCCCGCACGCGCAACAACGCCAGAACGGCGTGCTGCTCCGCGAACTGCTGATCGAGCACAGCATTGGCTACAAGCATCTGTTACTGGCGCTGGGCAGCCGGCGATTTGGCCGCAATCCGGCCCGGCGCATCGCTGAGGTCACGGCGCATCTGCTTGCAGCGCAGCAGCACATTCTGACCGCCTGCCACCTGACCTACAGCCCGCCCCCGAACGGTCTGTGGCTGGAAATGCACCAGCTTTACCAGCAGGCGCACACCACCGGCATCGACGACCTGGCATGGGACGATGCCCGCCCAGCCGGACTGGTCTACCGCCAGGCGCTGCTGCTGGCGCTTGCCGACCCGCCCCACATGAGCCATGCCGAGCTCACCCACACCCGGCTGTATCTGGAGAAGTTCGGCGCGCTCGCCACGCTGGACACCGCGCTGGACAATCCTGCCCATCACGGCTTCGCCATTCCGTCCGACAGCGACCCGTGCCACAGCCCGCTCACGACCCGCGGGGCCGCGGAAAACACCTTATGGCTGGGAACCGACGCCTTGTGCCAGCACCTTCGCGATACCGGCACCCGCCTGCGCTCCGGCCACGCGCCGCGCCGCGTGGGCCTGCCGCAAGGGATGGAAAGCCCCCTCAGCCTGTCGCTTTGCAAGCGGCTGCTCAAACTCTGGCGCAATCCCACGCAGCGCGCCTACAAGCGCTACCCCTCCTCGGGGAAGGCAGTCCAGCTGGTGGCCGGGGTCAGCGCGATCCACTACCTGCTCGAACTGGGGCTGCCTGCGGCAGACCCCGGCGAGAAGGACGCAGACAGTATGACCGTCCACGATGGGGGTCCCATCGTGGACACGCCCGTCGCGATCCATTCCAGTCACTGGGCAATCGACAACGACAGCGCTGCCGGACTGGCCCTGAGCGGCGTGCCAGATGCGCCGCTTAATTTAAAAGTGGGCGATGCGCTGGCGATGCGTGCCGACGCGGCGGCGCCATGGTCGCTGGCGGTGATTCGCTGGCTTAAGATGCACGACGCACGGCAGGTGGAGCTTGGCATTGAACGTCTTTCGCCGGAGGTTCGACCCGTGTGGGTACGCCCCCTTCGCGGAAAACACACGAGCAGTCCCGAGCCTGCACTCTTTGTCCCGGGCATTCCCGCGTTGCAGAAACCTGACCGCCTGCTGCTGCCGCGGCACCTGTACCATCCGGGCATGGATGCCGAGGTGTGGCATGCGCCCCGTCAATTCACCCTGACCTTTGGCCGCCGCGTCGAGCACACACCCAGCTTCGACCTGGTCGATTTCACCCTGTTTACAGACGAACCCCCACCATGACCGAAATTCTTGTTTTGTATTACAGCGCCAATGGCAGCGTGCGCAGCATGGCGCAACTTGTCGCGCGGGGAGTCAACCAGGCCGCAGGCGCGTCTGCCCGCCTGCGCACCGTACCGCCGGTGGCGCCGCGTACCCAGCTGGCTTCGCCGCCGGTGCCCGACGAGGGCGCGCCGTATGTCGAATTGCATGACCTGGAACAATGCGCCGGGTTGGCGCTGGGCTCGCCCACTCGCTTCGGCAACATGGCCGCGCCGCTCAAGTATTTTCTCGACACTACGGGCGCGCTGTGGGCGAGAGGCACGCTGGTGGGCAAACCGGCGGCCGTGTTCACCTCCAGCGCCAGCCTGCACGGCGGGCAGGAAACCACGCTCATCAGCATGATGCTGCCGCTGCTGCACCACGGCATGCTGCTCGCCGGCCTGCCCTACACCCTGCCCGAAGTCGGCCACACCGCAAGCGGCGGCGCGCCCTACGGCGCCACCCACTGGGCGGGCACAGCAGACGACAAGCCCCTGTCAGACGAAGAACGCACCTTGTGCATCGCGCTGGGCAAGCGCCTGGCTGAAACCGCGCTCAAACTGGCTGCATGAAACGTCTGCAGTCGCTTGCCAGCGCCAGCCTGGTCGCGTTGATTTTTCTCTGTCTGACCTGGGAGTTATGGCTCGCCCCGCTTCGTCCCGGCGGGTCCTGGCTGGTGCTGAAAACCCTGCCACTGCTGCTGCCGCTGATGGGGATTCTCAAAGGCCACCGCTACACGTATCAATGGGCGCCCATGCTGGTGCTGGCCTACTTCACCGAGGGCGTCGTGCGCGCATGGTCCGACAAGGGACTTTCGGCAGCGCTGGGCGGGCTGGAAACGGGACTGTCCGTGGTGTTCTTTTTCGCCGCGATCTATTACGCCAAACTCAGCGCGCCATCACGGCGCGTGCACTAACGCCTCACGGATCAGGTCCGGCGCGCTTCGCCCTCACTTGCGGCATCGTCTTGCGCCGCAACAAAGCGCGCGATGAACGCGCCCTCGTAGCCCGCCGGCAAGGGAATGCTGACCCGGTGGCCACTGCCCGGCGCGACGTTGACCGGCGCGCCGTTCTTGTCGAGCATGCCGGGGGTCACCAGTTCCAGATTGCCTGCGGGATGGATGACCTCGATGCGGTCGCCGACCGAAAACCGGTTCTTGACATCGATCTCGGCCCGCCCTTCCCCGTCATACGCCAGGACATCGCCAACATACAGGCTGCGGTCCGACTCGGAATGACTTTTCAGGTAGCTCTGGTATTCACGATCCGGATGGCGTTCGTAAAATCCGCCGGTATAGCCCCGGTTGGCCAGACCATCGAGCTCGCGCAGCAAGGCCGGGTCGAGCGGGCGGCCGGCGACGGCATCGTCGATGGCCTGGCGATAGCTTTGGCAGGTGCGCGCCACATAGTAAGGCGACTTGGTGCGGCCTTCGATCTTGAGTGAGTCGATGCCGATTTCGGTCAGCCGCTGCACGTGCTCGATGGCGCGCAGGTCTTTCGAGTTGAGGATGTAGGTGCCGTGCTCGTCTTCTTCGATGGGCATGTAGCTGCCGGGGCGCTCTTTCTCCTCGATCAGGTAGACGTCGCCATCCGGCGCCACTTTGCCGGGCTGGACGTCGTATTCCCAGCGGCAGGAGTTGGTGCACGCGCCCTGGTTGGGATCGCGGTGGTTGAAGTAGCCTGACAGCAGGCAACGGCCGGAATAGGCAATGCACAACGCACCATGCACGAAGACTTCGAGCTCCATGTCCGGGCATTCCTGGCGAATTTCGGCAACCTGGTCCAGAGAAAGCTCGCGCGACAGAATCACCCGCTTGATACCGAGCTTTTTCCAGAAGCGCACGGACGCGTAGTTGACGGTGTTGGCCTGAACCGAAAGGTGGACGGGCATCTCCGGCCAGGTTTCGCGAATCATGTCGATCAGGCCGGGATCGGCCATGATCAGCGCATCCGGTTTGAGCGCAATGACCGGCGCCATGTCCGCAAGATAGGTTTTCAGCTTGCTGTTGTGCGGGAAGATGTTGCTGACGACGTAGAACCGTTTGTCCCGGCTGTGCGCGTAGTCGATGCCGACACCCAGCGCAGCTTCATCACGAAAGCTGTTGTTGCGGACGCGCAGGCTGTAGCGCGGCTGGCCAGCGTACACCGCATCCGCCCCGAAGGCGAACGCGGTCTCCAGCATGGACTGTGAGCCGGCAGGCGCCAGCAGTTCGGGGGAACGCATCTCGATTGGTGGGCCGGGCGGGATCAGACCTGAGGGTGGGCCCGCTCCAGCTTCGAGTCGAGCTTGTTCAGGGCGTGCAGGTAAGCCTTGACCGAGGCGACGACGATGTCGGTATCCGCACCCTGGCCATTGACGACGCGGCCGCTCTTGGACAGCCGCACGGTCACTTCGCCCTGTGCGTCGGTGCCGCTGGTGATGTTGTTGACCGAATAAAGCAACAGGTCGGCGCCACTTTCCACCACCGACTCCAACGCCTTGAAGGTCGCATCGACCGGACCCGACCCCACGCCGCTGGCCTGCTTTTCCGCGCCGTCGTCAGTGAAGACCAAATGTGCGTTCGGGACTTCCCCCGTCTCGGAACAGACTTTCATCGATACCAGCTTGAAGCGTTCGTTCTCTGCGGCGTTGCCTTCGTCGTTCACCAGGGCCTGCAAGTCTTCGTCAAAAATTTCACGCTTCTTGTCAGCCAGATCCTTGAAGCGGGCAAACGCGGTGTTGAGCGTTTCTTCGCTGTCGAGCACGATGCCGAGCTCGGCGAGCTTGGACCTGAACGCGTTGCGTCCCGAGAGCTTGCCCAGCGTCAGGCGATTGGCATGCCAGCCCACGTCTTCGGCCCGCATGATTTCATAGGTTTCGCGATGCTTCAGCACGCCATCCTGGTGGATGCCCGATTCGTGCGCGAATGCGTTCGCGCCCACGATGGCCTTGTTCGGCTGCACCGGATAGCCGGTGATCGACGAAACGAGTTTGGAAGCCGGCACGATCTGGGTGGTGTCGATGCGGGTATCGCACTGAAACACGTCGCGCCGGGTCCTAACAGCCATCACGATTTCTTCCAGCGAGGCATTGCCCGCACGTTCACCAAGGCCGTTGATGGTGCATTCGACCTGTCGCGCGCCGTTCATCACGGCCGAGAGGGAATTGGCCACGGCCATGCCGAGGTCGTTGTGGCAATGCGTCGACCAGATCACCTTGTCGGCATTGGGCACGCGCTCGATCAGCTGCTTGATCCGCTCCCCCCAGAGCGCGGGGATGGAATACCCCACGGTGTCGGGCACGTTAAGCGTTTTGGCGCCGGCCTTGATGACCTCATCAAAGATCCGCACCAGAAAATCCATCTCGGACCGGACGGCATCCTCGGCCGAAAACTCGACGTCGTCCGTATATTCAAGGGCAAGCTTCACCGCCTTGACTGCCGCTTCGACGACCTGGTCCGGTTGCATCCGCAGCTTCTTTTCCATATGGATGGGGCTGGTGGCGATGAAGGTGTGGATGCGTCCGCCCGCCCCCTTGCCCTTTGCGGCCGGCTCGATTGCGCCACCTGCTGCGTGGATGTCGCGTTCATTGGCACGCGCCAGCGAGCAGATAGTCGCCCCCTCGATCGTCTCGGCTATCGAACGAATCGCATCGGCGTCGCCTGGACTGGCTGCGGCAAAGCCGGCCTCGATCACATCGACACCCAGCTTTTCCAGCTGGCGTGCAATGCGCAATTTCTCATCTTTGGTCATCGACGCGCCGGGGCTTTGTTCGCCGTCGCGCAAAGTGGTGTCAAAAACAAATAAACGGTCGTTCATGGCTGGCTCCATGGGGATCGGCGTCAAACCGAGGCATTATAAGGGCGTTGCTGCGTGATGCAGCGGCATTGGGTACAGCAGGGAGGGGGATTTAATGTGCGCGCGCGAAGCGCAGCAGGCCACCGGACAGAACGCCGGGCAGCAAGAGGGAACCGAAAGGATGCGACAAATTAGACATAGTCTAAATTGTAACTATTTTTGATCGTTCTGCAAGGGTGGCGAAGCATCGCCCTGCTTCTTGCGGCGCAACAGCCGCCACAAGGCATCGCCATAACCCGACAGGCCATACAGCACGAACGTGCCAAACAGCACTTCAGGTGGGCTGGTCGACACCAGCACGAAGGCCGCCACGACCAGCAGGATCACGAAGAACGGCACGCTTCTGCGAAGGTTGATCTCCTTGCCGCTGTAATAACGGAAGTTGCTCACCATGGTGCCGCCAGCCAGCAGTGCAATGGCTGCCGCCAGCCAGCTCACGTCAGGGCCGTCCACACCGTACTCGACCATGATCCAGACGAAACCCGCGATCAGGGCCGCCGCCGCCGGACTGGGCAGGCCCTGGAAAAACCGCTTGTCGGTCACGCTGTCGAGCTGAGTGTTGAAACGCGCCAGCCGCAATGCCGCGCCGGCACAATAGACGAAGGCGGCAATCCAGCCGATCTTGCCTAGCCCCTGCAACGCAAACATATAAATCACCAGCGCAGGCGCAACGCCGAACGACACCATGTCGGACAGGCTGTCATATTCGGCGCCGAATGCGCTTTGCGTATGCGTCATGCGCGCGACACGGCCGTCGAGTCCGTCGAGCACCATGGCAATCAGGATCGCCACCGCAGCGTGCTCGAAGCGCATGTTCATGGCCTGCACCACTGCGTAGAAGCCGGCAAACAACGCGCCGGTGGTAAACAGATTGGGAAGCAGGTAAATGCCGCGATCGCGCATCCGGGGTCGCTTCATTTCTTCTTTCCTGTGATGGAATGCAAGCATGGAAGTCGAGGTTTACCAACGTGCCAATATGGTACGCCCACCGGTGACTTTCTGCCCGATCGAAACTTCGGCGCGGGCGCTGACCGGGAGGTAGACATCGACCCTCGAACCAAACCGGATAAAGCCATAACGCTGTCCCCGCGCCAGGGTGTCGCCGGTACGCACATAACACAGGATGCGGCGGGCGATCAGTCCGGCAATCTGCACCGACGTGACGTCGCCGCGCGGCGTCTGGATCCAGATCGCGTTGCGCTCGTTTTCGGTGGAAGCCTTGTCAAGATCGGCGTTGACGAAGCTGCCGGGGATATACCAGTGCCCCTTGATCTCGCCATCGACCGGGCTCTTGTTGGAGTGCACGTTGAAAACGTTCATGAACACGCTGATCTTCAGCGCCTTCCGCTCAAGAAATGGGTCGTTGACCTTTTCCACCACGACGATGCGGCCATCGGCGGGGGAAATGACCGCGTCAGGATCCGCCGGAGGAACGCGTGCCGGATCGCGAAAGAACTGCAGCGCAAACACCGCCCAGATCCAGAATGGAATCGACCACCAGCCGATCAGCCAGGTTGCGATCAATGCGGCCACAAATGCCGCGAGCAGAACCAGCCAGCCCTCGCGGGCGATGAGGGGATGGGTCATAAAGTGAGTGTTGAGTCAGGGTTGGTGAGTGAAAAGAAAAGGGGCAAGGCGCATGGGCGCCCAAAAGCGTCCACCCGCCCCTGCCCCTGTGTCCTCACGCGAATCAGTTCTTCGACTGGTCAACCAGCTTGTTCTTGCTGATCCAGGGCATCATCGCGCGCAGCTTGGCGCCCACGACTTCGATCTGGTGCTCGGCATTGAGACGGCGACGCGCGGTCATCTCGGGGTAGTTGGTGCGGCCTTCGAGGATGAACTGCTTGGCATAGTTGCCGTTCTGGATATTATCCAGGCACTCTTTCATCGCGGCCTTGGACTGCGCGTTGATGACCTTGGGGCCGGTCACGTATTCGCCGTACTCTGCGTTGTTGGAGATCGAGTAGTTCATGTTGGCGATGCCGCCTTCGTACATCAGGTCGACGATCAGCTTCAGCTCGTGCAGGCATTCGAAGTAGGCCATCTCAGGCGCATAACCGGCTTCGGTCAGCGTCTCGAAACCGGCTTTCACCAGATCGACGCACCCGCCGCAAAGCACGGCCTGCTCGCCGAACAGGTCGGTTTCGGTTTCTTCGCGGAAGGAGGTCTCGATCACGCCACCCTTGGTGCCGCCGTTGGCACAGGAGTAAGACAGCGCCAGTTCGCGCGCCTTGCCGGATTTGTCCTGGAACACCGCGATCAGGGACGGCACACCGCCGCCCTGAGTGTAGGTCGAGCGCACCAGATGGCCAGGGCCCTTGGGCGCGATCATCACGACGTCAAGGTCGGCACGCGGGGTGATCTGATTGTAGTGCACGTTGAAGCCGTGGGCGAAAGCCAGGGTCGCGCCTTTCTTCAGGTTGGGCTCGATCTCTTCATGGTAAACGGCGGCCATCAACTCGTCCGGCACCAGGATCATCACAAAATCCGCTGCCTTGACTGCAGCACCGATCTCTTTCACATCCAGGCCGGCCTTCTTGGCCTTGTCCCACGAGGCACCGCCCTTGCGCAGGCCAACCATGACCTTGACGCCGGAGTCTTTCAGGTTGTTCGCGTGCGCATGGCCCTGCGAACCATAGCCAATAATGGCAACCTTGCGCTTCTTGATGAGGGAAAGGTCTGCGTCCTTGTCGTAATAAACTTTCATGAGTATTTCCAGGCAATTAAATAAAAAGGGTTGATCGAGAATCAGACTTTGAGATTGCGCTCGCCGCGCCCGATACCGGACGCGCCGGTGCGCACGGTTTCGATGATGAAGGCCGGGTCGATCGCTTCCAGAAACGCATCGAGTTTGGAACCGGTGCCGGTCAGCTCGATCGTGTAGGTCGCGTCGGTCACGTCAATGATGTGGCCACGGAAAATATCCGACAAGCGCTTCATCTCTTCGCGGCCAGCACCGCTGGCCCTGACCTTGATCAGCATCAGTTCACGTTCGATGTGCCGGCCTTCGGTCAGGTCCATCACCTTGAACACGTCCACCAGCTTGTTCAACTGCTTGGTGATCTGTTCAACGATTTCTTCCGACCCGACGGTCACGATGGTCATGCGCGACAGAGTGGGATCCTCGGTCGGCGCGACGGTCAGTGATTCGATGTTGTATGCCCGTGCCGAGAACAAGCCGGCCACACGCGACAGCGCGCCTGCTTCGTTTTCCATCAGCAGTGAAATGATGTGGCGCATGTTAAAGCTCCTCCGCCAGAATCATTTCCGACAGACCCTTGCCGCCTTCGACCATGGGGAAGACGTTTTCGGTCTGGTCGGTCTGGAAGTCCATGAACACCAGACGGTCTTTCAGCGCAGGCGAGAAGGCCTCCTTCAGTGCAGCCTCGACATCCTCCGGCTTGTCGATGCGCATGCCGACATGGCCATACGCTTCGGCAAGCTTCACGAAGTCGGGAAGCGATTCCATGTAGGACTCGGCGTAGCGGCTACCGTAGAAAAACTCCTGCCACTGTCGAACCATGCCCATGTAACGGTTGTTGAGCGTGATGATCTTGACCGGAATGCGGTACTGCTTGCAGGTCGAGAGCTCCTGGATACACATCTGGATACTCGATTCGCCCGTGATGCAGGCGACCTGCGCATCGGGGTGAGCAAGCTGCACGCCCATGGCGTACGGCAGGCCGACGCCCATGGTGCCCAGGCCGCCGGAGTTGATCCAGCGACGCGGCTTGTCGAACTTGTAATACTGTGCGGCCCACATCTGGTGCTGGCCGACATCGGAGGTCACGAAGGCATCGCCCCGGGTCGCTTCCCACAGTTTCTCGACCACGTATTGCGGTTTGATGATCGGGCTCTGCCGGTTGTAATTGAGGCAGTTTTTCGAGCGCCACAATTCAATCTGCGTCCACCATGCATTCAGGGCGGCGGCATCGGGCTTGTCCTTGGCCAGTTTCAGCAGCGCCAGCATATCGTTCAGCACATTCTTGACATCGCCCACGATCGGCACGTCCACCCGAACCCGCTTGGAAATCGACGAGGGGTCGACATCGACATGGATGATGCTGCGCTGCTCGCGCGCAAAATGGGTCGGGCTGCCGATCACCCGGTCATCAAAGCGCGCACCGACGGCCAGCAGCACATCACAGTGCTGCATCGCCATATTGGCTTCATAGGTGCCATGCATCCCCAGCATGCCAAGGTTCTGCTTGTCGGTGGCCGGATAGCCGCCCAGGCCCATCAGGGTATTGGTGACAGGAAAACCCAGCAGGCGCGTCAGTTCGACCAATTGCACCGATGCATCACCCAGCACCACACCGCCGCCCGTGTAGATCATCGGGCGCTTGGCCTCCAGCAGCATTTGCACGGCGCGCTTCATCTGCCCGCCGTGGCCTTTCACGATGGGATTATAGGAACGCATCTCCACCGTTTTCGGATACTCGAAGTGCGTCAGGTGCGCGGTCACATCCTTGGGCACATCGACCACGACCGGACCCGGGCGACCCGTGGCAGCAATGATGAAAGCCTTCTTCATCGTCACGGCAAGGTCCTTGACGTCCTTGACGAGGAAGTTGTGCTTGACGCAGGGACGCGTGATCCCCACGGTGTCCACTTCCTGGAAAGCATCCAGCCCGATTGCCGGTGTCGGCACCTGGCCGGTGACAACCACAATGGGGACCGAATCCATGTAAGCCGTCGCGATCCCGGTCACCGCATTGGTGACGCCCGGACCTGATGTCACCAGCGCTACGCCGACCCGGCCCGTCGAGCGGGCATAGGCGTCCGCCGCATGCACCGCCGCCTGCTCGTGGCGAACCAGCACGTGCTTGAATTTGTTCTGCTTGAAGATTTCGTCGTAGATGTTGAGCACTGCTCCGCCCGGATAGCCGAACACGAACTCAACTCCCTCTTCAGCCAGACAACGTACGACAATCTCGGCGCCCGTGGCTTCCATAAACTGGTAACAAATCAATTCGTTGGTGAACCTGTGAGGGTAATCGTTTTGTCCCGTAATGGTCAAGAAATCCCGCTACAACAACCGATTTCACACACATTCAACGGGCCAAAAAACAAAAAACCCTTCCGCGAACGGAAGGGTTTCAGGGGAGCGAAGGTGTTTACTTGGAAGTTACGCCGAGTGCCTTCACGGTATCAATGCTGAGATAACCGTCCTGAGGAATCCCCTTGGCCTTCTGGAAAGCATCGATCGCGCTCATGGTCGCCGCATCCAGGCTGCCGCTTGAACCCGCGTTGTAACCCGCGGCGTTCAGAGCCTTCTGGATTTCAGAGATTTTGCTCGGTGTCGCGTTCACGTCACACAGAATCTGGGTGCAGTGCTCGGCGGCAGGCGTGACCAGAATTTGCTGCTCAACGGTTTCGTACACAGCCGGTACGGGAACACGCTTCTCGGTGGCGGGCTGAACCTGCGTCATGATTTCGCGGAAGTAGTCAACCGGCACAACCTTGGAGACGGTGGTGGCAGGCTTGACCATCTTGGTGACTTCACGCTCGGCGTACTCGGCAGGAATCGGCACGGAACGCGTCGTCTCGGGCGATTTCAGCACGGTTTTCTTCGCGGTCGTGTACTCAGCCGGAATATCCGTGTACGTGATCGTCGCGGGCGTCTTCAGAACACGCTTGGTGACGGTCTTGTACTCGGCCGGCACTTCGACCAGACACATGATTTCGCCGCTTTTCTCGTCAATCTTCTGGATATTGGTCTGCGTACCCGGCTTCCAGGTCGTGTAGGCCTCACGCACCAGCACCCGCTCGGTCACGTCTTCATAGACCGCCGGCACCTCGGTGGCTTTCTTGCTGGCCGGTTTGACCATGACGCGCTCTTCGACTTCCTCGAACACGGCAGGCACATTTTCCAGGCGGCTGGAAGCCGGCTTGACCATGACACGCTCCTTGACCGTTTCATACACGGCAGGCACGACTTCCTGGACTTCCTCGCTCGTGACGTGGACTTTTACAGCCTTGTAAACGGGCGGCACCAGTTCGATGCGCTCGCTGGCTTCCTTGACCAGTTTCTTGACGCTTTCGGTGCGATACACCGGATCCTTGAGGATCATCACGTAGCATTCGCCCGGCTTGGCGTTGGCCATGCACTCGGTCTTGGAAGCGGGCTTGGGCGCGGGGGCTGGTGCGGGCTTGGGCGCGGGTTTGGCCGCGACAGGCTGCGGGCAAGGCGGATCAAGCAACTGGCGGCCAGGGCAGCCAATCGTTCCGAACAGTTCATGGCCGATGGTCTTGCCGACACTGGCCGCCTTGTTGGTCGGATCGTAAAAGGGGGTTTGAGCAGCCGCAGGGGCGGCCAGGATGCTGACACCCACTGCCACCATCGCGATATTGAGAGCATTCATGGAAATACGCATAACGAACTCCTTTGTTATTGAGGTTAAAAATAAAAAAACTGTATCAAGCGAAACGATTGCTCATTCTTCAGGGCCGGACCATGAAGGATTGTGCTATCAGTTTAGCCGCATGTCCGGTTTCGAATTGTGAAGAATTGCAAACTACGTTCCACCAAAAGGCTCGAAAGCCCGATGCTTCAATGGTTCAAGCCGTGCGCTTTGGCTTATTCGTGCGAAGTTTCGCTGAGCGCCTGCATGATCTGATTCAAGGACCCCTGTGCATTATAAAGTATGCACACCGTATTGCCGACACCGCAAACCGTCATCGCTGCGCCCTGCACAACCCAGCCCTGCGAGGGCGACCAGCCGCGCATTTGTGAGAACAAGGATAACAGATCGGTATTGCTCGAGACCATGCGGCGATAAAACTGGGCAAACTTTGCCAGCCGTTCCATCAGGTCTTGCGGCAACATGCCTTCGGCCTCCATCACCTCGCCGTCGTCCCGAAAGCGGCATACAGCCGATACGCCATCAAGCACCAGAATTTTCTTTAGCGACATGCGCCCTCCTCAGGCAGCCTGCAAGGCATTGAAGGTGGCTTCGTAGTCGACATCGCGGTTTCTCGCAACCACGCCGCAATTGCCATTCACCACGACCGACCATTCCAGCCCTATCACCGAAAAGCCCTTGAGCGGCTGAAAACCGCTCTGCCCGGTCACGGCTTCCCAGCCGCTCGCCTCCATGCTGGCGATGGCCAGGTTGGCCACGCATGACCGGCTCAACAAGTCGAGCACCTGCGGGGTCAGCTCGGTGCCTTCGCGCAGCACATGCGATTGAAGCTCGCCCTTGTCGCTGTAGGTAAATGCCGCCAACGCGCCCGGCAACTCCATCATTTTGTCCAGATCCATTCTCTGCTCCCTCTCGTCGTTATCTGAATTCAGTACAAGGCTTCCTTGGTGTCACCACCCAGCTTCGCGTACAGATTGACCAGCAGGTCATCCTGAATGTCGCCCACCTTGGCGCGCATGATGGTCATCACGTCATTGAGGAGATCGTCACGATTTTCAACGAAGGCAAAGTAGTTGCCTACCGCACAAATCGTGATCTGGCTGCCGTGCGCAATCCAGCCTTGGACCGGGCGACAGCCACAGTTTTCGGCAAATGAGTCGAATATTTCGGCCTGCATGTTGACCGACAGCGTGTTGGCGCGACATAGAATCGACGCCATACGTGCGGCTTCGTCTGTGAGCGCACCTTGATATGAGAAACGATCGCCACGATAGGCGTACTCGCCGGCCGCGATCACACCGGGAATTGCCATGAGTTGCTTTACGATATGCATCAAGCCCCCTCCATTATGTTTTATGTACCGCTTGATTATTTGGCGTGCTGAGGCAAATTGCCGCACCTGACGCAATATAAAACCACCATGCAAGATAACGCAACAGATTTTCCCCCGGCCCCCCTGATGGCACGGCTCGCTGCCATGGTCTACGAACTGCTGCTGGTCGCCGCCGTCCTGTTCGTGGCCTCGTTCATTATCATTCCAATCGTAGGTGAAATGCGCGCGCCCTGGCAGCGGCATCTGTTCCAGATTTATATCGTGGGGGTGCTGTTTGCCTACTTCAGCGCGTTCTGGCTGCGCAGCGGACAAACGCTGGCGATGAAAACCTGGCGTATTCGCCTGATCAACCGGGATGGCACGCGCCTGACGATCAGACAGGCCGTGCCGCGGTTTTTCCTTGCCCTGCTCGGCTTGCTGCTGGCGGGCGCCGGATTCTGGTGGGCCCTGTTCGACCGCGACCGCCAGTTCCTGCATGACCGCATCGCCGGCACCCGATTGGTGAGCGTGCCACGCAAGCCGTGAACTGGCGCGAGCATCTGCAGGTGCGCCTGCTGGACGTCCAGCCAGCCAGCGTGTACGCGCTCGATGAAGCCGCTCACCATCTGGCTGCGAGTGTGTTGCCAACCGCGTCGGTGTATCTGCCCGATCGGCCACTGGATGCGCCCTGCACGCTCGCACTGGGCATCGATGCTTTGAACAGACTTGACGCCCCGCACGCCCTACACCTACTCAACCGCACCCGGCTCTACGCTGCCCCGCGCATCCTGCTGGCCACGCAGCACACGGGTCCGCTTGACGCAGAAGCGTTTCGCGCGCTCGGATTCATGCTGTCCACGGACGATATCAATGCGCAGGTGCGCGTGTATGCCTACGACCTCGACACTTACAAGACGGTGCCGGACTGGCTCAACGCCCGCTATTGGGCGCACCCCGAACGTTGGGAACCCTGATTCAGGCCTGGCTTGAATCGGCTTGCGTGCGCGCATGCGCCAGCCGCAAAGCAGAGTAGGCCACCAGTACATGGGAGTAATCGATTGTGCACGGCAAGGCCGTCACGTACCCATGCTCCTTGATGATGTAATCAACGGCGCCCATTCCCATGGCCTGCGCCGCAGCAGCCACATGTCGTGCAGCAGCACATCATAGCGTTGCTCTCCGACCAGCTTCACCAGCGCTTCCTGTACGCTTTCCGCCGACGCCCATCCCAGATTGGGGATCTGCTTCAGTAACGCGTGCCGTGTCAGGTCTCGGTCAAATGGATTGCCTTCAACATAAAGCAGCTTCATGTTCGTCTCCCGCCCCGGTTCGGCCATAGCCCAACGCAGGACGCCCCCTGATTTTTGTATGGCACATTCCAACCATATACTGTGCACACCATTCCCACGTCAGGCCAACGAACAGCGTTTTGCCCAAGACGCCCGCGCCATCGGTTACACTGCTCTCTGACTGTGCAAGGCTCCATCACCATGAATTTCACGACACATAACGCACTGGAAGAACAGCTAGCAGCCGTCCATGCCGGCACCCTCGACCCCGAAACCTTTGTTCTGCGCCTGCTCGATCAACAGATCTTCATGCCCGTGCGGGATGAAAAGAACCCCATCCAGGGATTCCAGCGCTCGACCCAGGCCGACCCGCTGATCATCGAAGACGAATCAGGCGAACGCATTCTGGTGGTATTCACCAGCCCCGAACGCGCCAAGCCTTTTGCCGAACATTACCCGGAGTACCAGGGCGGCATCCTGACCGAGTTTTCCTGGCTGCTGCGCCGCATCGGCGGCGGCGTGCCGATTGCCCTCAACCCGGGCTGGGATATCGGAATGGACTTCGATGCCGACATGGTCGCTCAACTGGTCGCGCAACTCCCCCCCGAACACACGGCCTGACCCCCACCCGGTCAACCGCCACCCGCCATGCTGTCCGACCGCGTGCTCGCCGCCTTCCGCTCCGCACTGGGCGCGGAGCGCGTCTTTGACGATCTTGCCACGCGCATCCTATATGCACAGGATGAAACCCCGCGCCATATCGAACCCGACGCCGTGCTGTTCCCGGCCTCACATGACGATGTGGCCGGATTGGCACGCATTGCATTCGAGCATAGCATCGCCCTGACCCTGCGAGGTGCTGGCTCCGGTAACGTCGGCGGCGCCCTGCCGTCGCCCGGTAGTGTGGTCGTGAGTTTTGAATGCATGCGTCGCGTGCTCGAGTTCGACCCCGACAACCGCCTCATCGTCGTCGAGCCCGGCGTGGTCACCGAGGAAATCGACCGCATTGCCCGCACTGCAGGGTTGTTCTATCCACCCGACCCCGGCAGCAGCGCCTATTGCCGCATCGGCGGCAACCTCGCGATGAACGCCGCCGGGCCGCGCGCCGTCAAATACGGCGTCACCCGCGATTACGTCCTCGGACTACGCGCCGTCACCGGCAGCGGTCAGGAAATCCGTACCGGCTGCCGCACTACCAAAGGCGTCACCGGCTACGACCTCACCCGTCTGCTGGTCGGCTCCGAAGGCACGCTTGCACTAATCACCGAAGCCACCCTGAAACTGCTGCCCGCGCCGGAAACCGTTGCCACCCTGCGCGTGTGTTACGCCAGCAACCGCGACGCGCTCAATGCGGTCAGCCGCATCATGCGTCAGGACGTGCTGCCCTGCGCGCTCGAATTCATGGACCAGCGCGCCATCGACGCCATCCGCCCCACCGGTGCAGCAGACGACCTGCCGCCCGGCACGCAAGCCTTGCTGATGGTCGAGGCCGACGGCGCTGCGACCGATGTGCCGCGCCAGATCGCCGCACTGGAACAGGCGCTGGTTGGCGACGGCATGCTCGACATGCGCAGCGGCTTCACGCGCGCCGACATCACACAACTGTGGACCGCGCGAAAATCACTGTCGCATGCCGTCAAGCGCATCGCCCCGCTCAAAATCAATGAAGACGTGGTAGTGCCGGTATCGCAACTCGCCAACTTCGTCGACTTCATTGACCAGACCGCCAAGACGCATCGTCTGGCGGTGGTTTCGTTCGGCCATGCTGGCAATGGCAACCTGCACGTCAACCTCATGGTGCATCCGGACGACGGCGACGAAATGGCACGCGCCCACACCGCCCTCGAAGCCATCCTGCACCGCGTGCTGGCGCTGGGCGGCACCCTGTCGGGCGAACATGGCATCGGCACCGAGAAGCGGCAATATATTTCGCAGGAAATCGAACCCGCCACGCTGAGTCTGATGCGCATGATCAAGCAACAATTCGATCCTCACCAATTGCTCAACCCGGGCAAGCTTTTTCCTGACTAAAATCGCGCAGAAGGCTTTACAAGCTTCCAAGGGCTCTATAGAATGCGCGGCTTCGTTGGGGGTATAGCTCAGCTGGGAGAGCGCTTGCATGGCATGCAAGAGGTCAGCGGTTCGATCCCGCTTACCTCCACCAACTAACAACAGGACGTTCGATGCACAAGCTTGGCGTCATCACCACATTGCTGGGGTTGATACTGAGTGTTGTCGGGCTGACCGTTGGGTTCTGGAAAATGGTGAATGGCAGTGAGAACGCCGAAGTCTGGCTCTCGCTGGTACCATTGGGTTTCGTCGGTCTGCTGCTCGGCGTCACCTTGACACAGTTTTCCAGCAGGCAGTAACGGCGCAAGTCGTAGCAGTTAAGTAGGCGGTTCACACCGTCGTCCGGGTCCCCATCGTCTAGAGGCCTAGGACACTACCCTTTCACGGTAGGTACCGGGGTTCGAATCCCCGTGGGGACGCCACCTTACCCCCTGGTAAGGCGATCAAGACCAACTCTTCCTGAGTTGTAGCCAAACACCATTGAATAAATGAAATCTACGCGCTGCGTTGCAGCTTGTCTGTGTGTTTTCGTGGCGCCCCGAACACGAATCGAACGTGTGGCCTACCCCTTAGGAGGGGGTCGCTCTATCCACTGAGCTACCGGGGCATATGAATAAAAACAATATGTTACAGTTGATTTGCGTTGATTTTGATTGAGTTGTTTTGCTTGTAGTTGCGCTACATCCGCTACAAAATCACTACATTAAAAACCTTGTATTCTCAGCCAACCATACAAAACGACATGACAAAACAACACGCAAACTCACTGTGCAATATTTTACCTTGTTGCCATCAGAAGCGTGAATTCCATATTGCGAGTCGTTGCTTACTGGTGTAAATTTTGACTGCTGATTGAAATCAGCGTCGTGTCAGCCCCTAATCACGACAGCCGTAAGGTGGGGGTTCAATCGGTAATGAAGAACGGCTCATCATGAAGCCGCGCACGTTGAACAAATGCCCGCGCATTCCCCCTGCTAGGCGAGTTTCGAGCCAGCAGGCGGGTCAAGCGGGCGGTCTGATTTTTGGGTGCTTCTTGCGCGCGTGTTCTTCTGTCCCTTGCGCGTCGACATAAGCTCGAACCGTATCAAGCGTGGCACCGCCGACGCTGCCGACGTAATACGCACGGTGCCAGAACA
>JAWOJD010000083.1:0-103972 GCA_046484355.1 Thiobacillus sp. | reverse complement strand
CTTTGTGAAAGCCTCTCCAAAGTAGCCAAAGGACAACCAATGCAATTAGCAGATACAGGAATGTCATCGAAGTCCCCTTGCGTTATTGGTCATGCCGTCTTGCGCATCGGTTCCGAAGAAGCGTGCCAGCCGTAGCGCGGTATCGGCGGTGATGGCGCGTTTGCCGTGAACAATCTCGTTGATGCGGCGTGGCGATACGCCAATTTCAAGCGCAATTCGGTACTGACTCACACCCATCGGTTTGAGCCATTCTTCCAGCAGGATTTCGCCCGAGGTGACCAGGGCCAGTTTTTTCATCATCGTCGCCATTCAGAGTCAAAATGGGTAAGCGGATTCAATTACCAGCCTTAATGCGGGATAGGCTGCGCCACCAGCTTGACGCCCAGCGCAGCACACACCCGGCTGACGGTATCGAAGCGGGGCTGTGCATCGGCGCGCAAGGCGCGATACAGCGCTTCGCGGGTGAGGCCTGAGGCCTTGGCGATTTCCGTCATGCCGCGTGCGCGAGCAACGTCGCCCAGAGCTGCGGCCAGCAGGGCAGGGTCGTTCTCTTCCAGCACGGCGGTGAGATAGGCGGCGACCGCCTGTTCGTCATCCAGGTATTCGGCGGCGTCAAATTCAGGCAGGTCGGCGATCTTGGTTTTCTTGACCATGTTCAATCCTCCAGGGTTGCGGCCAGTTTGATGGCCTTGGCGATATCGGCGGATTGCGTGGATTTGTCGCCGCCGCCCAGCATCACGATCAGGATGGTGCCGCGCTGGATGCAATACATGCGCCAGCCCGGACCGAAGTGTTCGCGTATTTCGAAAACGCCTTCGCCGACTGGCCGGATATCGCCTAGATTGCCCAGCGTGGTTTTGCGCAGTCGAGCGGCCAGACGGCCTCGTGTCAGGCCATCCTTGATACCGTCAAACCAGTCGGTGAATGCTTCGGTGCGCTTGATCGTGTACACAGTCCAACTGTAATCGTTCGATTACGATTGTCAAGTGCCAGAAGCACGACTCCACTGAACAAGCTTGGGCCGCAAGCTCATCCGTTCGGCAGCATCGCCAGCAACCCGTTCAACCGCCGCACAAAACTCGCCGGATCGTCGAGCTGGCCGCCTTCTGCCAGCAGCGCCTGCTCGAACAGCAGGTTGGCCCAGTCGGCGAAGCGGTCGTCGTCGGATTCGCTGTTGAGCCGCGTGATTAGTGCATGGCTCGGGTTGATTTCCAGCGTGGGCTTAACGCTGGGCGCGGCCTGGCCGGCGGCCTTGAGCAGGCGCTCTAGGTTGGCGCTCATGTCGCCTTCGCCGGTGACGAGACACGCCGGCGAGTAGGTGAGGCGGTGGGTGACGCGGACTTCCTTGACGCGTTCGCCGAGCGTGGTCTGGATGCGCTCGACCAGCGGCTTCAAGGTGTCCTCGGCTTCCTTCTGCGCGGTCTTTTCGACTTCGTCTTCGAGTTCGCCCAGATCGAGCCCGCCCTTGGCGACGGATTTCATCGGCTTGCCTTCGAACTCGGTGAGGTTGCTGGTCAGCCATTCGTCGACGCGGTCGGACAGCAGCAGGACTTCGATGCCTTTCTTGCGGAAGATTTCGAGGTGAGGGCTGTGTTTGGCGGCGGCGAAGCTGTCAGCGGCGATGAAGTAGATGTCCTTCTGGCCTCCCTTCATGCGGCCGACGTAGTCCTTGAGTGACACAACCTGTGCGTCGGTGTCGGCGTGGGTCGACGCGAAACGTAACAGCCCGGCGATCTTATCCTTGTTGGCGAAGTCTTCGCCCGGGCCTTCTTTCAGCACCTTGCCGAATTCTTTCCAGAACGCGACGTATTTCTCGGGCTGGTTCTCGGCCAGGTCTTCCAGCAGGCCCAGCACTTTTTTCACCGAGCCGGCCTTGATGGCGTCGATGTCGCGGCTGGATTGCAGAATCTCGCGCGAGACGTTGAGCGGCAGGTCGGCCGAGTCGATGACGCCGCGGACGAAGCGCAGGTATTGCGGCATCAGCTGCTCGGCGTCGTCCATGATGAAGACGCGGCGCACGTAGAGCTTGATGCCGTGGCGGCTTTCGCGGTTGTAGAGGTCGAACGGCGCGTGCGAGGGCACATAGAGCAGCGAGATGTATTCCTGCTTGCCTTCGACGCGGTTGTGCGACCAGGCCAGCGGCGGCTCAAAGTCGTGGGCCACATGTTTGTAGAACTCGTTGTACTCGTCCTCGGTGACGTCCTTTTTGGGGCGCGCCCACAGGGCGGAGGCGCGGTTGACGGTTTCGTCTTCGTCGGTGGGGGTTTCCACGCCGTCCTTCCATTCGGTCTTCTTCATCACGATGGGCAGGGTGATGTGGTCGGAATAGGTGCGGATGATCGACTTGATCTTGTAGTCGGAGAGGAATTCGTCGGCGTCGTCGCGCAGGTGCAGCACGATCTCGGTGCCGCGGCCGGGCTTGTCGATGGTTTCCAGCGTGTAGTCGCCGGCGCCGGCCGATTCCCAGCGCACGCCATGCTCAGGCGTGAGGCCGGCGCGGCGGGTGGTGAGCGTGACGCGATCGGCGACGATGAAGGCGGAATAGAAGCCAACGCCGAACTGGCCGATCAGCGCGGCGTCCTTCTTCTGGTCGCCGGACAGCTTGGAGAAGAATTCGCGGGTGCCGGACTTGGCGATGGTGCCGATGTGTTCGATGACTTCCTGCCGGCTCATGCCGATGCCGTTGTCGGAAATCGTCAAGGTACGCGCGTCGCGGTCGAAGGCGATGCGGATCTTCAGTTCGCTGTCGTCCTCGTACAGCGCCGGGTCGGACAGGCCTTCGAAGCGCAGCTTGTCGGAGGCGTCGGCGGCGTTGGAAATCAGTTCGCGCAGGAAAATGTCCTTGTTGGAATACAAGGAATGGATCATCAGCTGCAGCAGCTGTTTGACTTCGGTCTGGAAGCCCAGGGTTTCTTTGGTGGCGGACATGCCTTTATCTCCCGTGTTCATAAAACAAACAAAACGACGTGCGAAAGATGGGGGCGGGTATGGGTTTTTCAAGAGTGCGTGGGGAACGCCTTAAGATGGGGCCTTGTCAGAGAGTGCACATTAACCGGACAGACCGTTCCAGCAAGGGGCGCTGTCGATTGGAGAACCGTATGAGTTTTCGCACCATGATTGTGTTTGCCGGGCTGGCCACGCTGGCTGGCGGATGTGCTATTGAGCCGCGCCAGCATGATGATCGGGGGTATCGGTATGAGCCCCGCGTCTATCGCGATACCGACTCCTATCAGGGGTATTTCTATTTCCGAGTTATCTATATCAGCGGAATCCCTTGGTATGTTGACGACTATCGCCGCGTGCGTCCGATCCCGCCCCATCTGCACAGCCATTTCCGGGATGCGTCATGGGCCCGCTCGTTGCCACCGCGATTTGGCCGTGACCGCGTGGTGCGCGATGGCTACGACCTTTCGCGCATCGTGTATATCAACAATGTGCCCCACTATGTGGACGATGATCGGCGTGCGCGGCCGATGCCGGATCAAGTGCGAAACAGGTTTGACTACCGGGTTGTCGTGCCTCAGCAGGGTGCCGACCGGCGAGGGGACGACCGGCGAGGGGACGACCGGCGAGGGGACGACCGTTCGCCCTACCCGCAACGATACGACGGCCGCGAGGCGCGCTCGGTGCAGCCGGTATATGGACGCGAACAGGATAGAAAAGAGCCGCCTGCGTACGGGCGCGAGCGTGATTCACAGCCGGCGCAGGGACGCGAACTGGAACGCCAGGAAAACAGGGCATACGAACGCGAGCGCGACCGCCGGGCACCTCCCGTTGTCCGCGATGAACGCAACGCACCACCCGCGCAGGCGCGGGAACAACCGTCAGAACGCGGATCGAGCAGGGATGAAGGGCGCCCGACGTCGCAGGACAGGGGGCGCAAAGGCGATGAGCCGCGCGCGGAACCCGCGGCGGAAAGGAAGAACGGAAAGGCCCCGGGCCGAGGCAGGGATCGCGGCGAGGATGAAGGGGAAGAAGGGAAAGAAGGGAAAGACAGCAACGGCAACGCCAGGGACGTCAGAAAATATCGCGGCGAATAGCTGTTGCTCTGGACAGCCCGGGCGTTTCATCCGTCAACGCCAGACTGTACATGCCCGCCCGGTCCTGAACGGCCGGGCTTTTTGTTTGCCTGCGTAACCGGCCGTTCAGGCAGGCACGGCTTCTTCCTGCGTGGCGGGATGCAGATTCCCGACGAACTGCTCGGTGGCCGCGCGCCAGGAGAATTTCTCCGCATGGGCGCGTGCGGTTGTGCGTTCGATCTCAAGCGCTTCCAGGCAGGCATGACGCAAGTCGTTGTGCATGACGCCCGCCGGCGAGTCGCCCAGCACGTCGATCGGCCCGGTGACCGGGTAGGCGGCGACGGGCAGGCCGCAGGCCATGGCTTCCAGCAGCACCAGGCCGAAGGTGTCGGTCTTGCTGGGGAACACGAACACATCGGCGGCAGCATAGACTTCGGCCAGTTCCGGCTGCTTCATCACGCCGAGGTAGTGCGCATCGGGATACTGGGCGCGCAGGCCGGCCAGCGCCGGGCCGTCGCCGACCACCCATTTGGAGCCGGGCAGGTCCAGTTTGAGAAAGGCTTCGACGTTTTTTTCGACGGCGACGCGGCCGACGTACAGGAAAATCGGGTGCTCGGTGTCGAGGCGATGCGATTCCTGCATCTTGAACACGTCGAGATCGACACCGCGCGACCACAGCACCACATTATCGAATCCGTAGGCTTCCAGATCGGATTTGACGGTGGGCGTGGGTGCCATCACCGCCCGTGCGGGGCCGTGGAACCAGCGCAAAAAGCGGTAGGTCCATGAAAGCGGCATGCCGGTGCGGGCTTTGACGTATTCGGGAAAACGGGTGTGATAGGCGGTGGTGAAAGGCAAGCCGTTGCTGAGCGCATAGCGGCGCGCGGCCAGGCCCAGCGGGCCCTCGGTGGCGATGTGAAGGGCGTGGGGGGCGTAGTCGCGGATGCGCTGCCGCGCTGCGTTACCGGCCAGAACTGACAGGCGGATGTCGGGATAGGTGGGGCAGGGCACGGTGCGGAATTCGACGGGGGAGAGGATATCCACCTCGTGTCCCATGGCCTGCATTTCGCGGCGGGTGGTACTGAGCGTGCGGACCACGCCGTTGACTTGCGGCGACCAGGCGTCGGTCACGATCATGACTTTCATGCTGTCTCCATTACGGTTGCTATGCGGGGGGCGGGGGCGTCGTCCAGGCAATGCGGCCAGTGGATGATCTCGAGCGTGCCGTCGGCAGATTCGGCGAGCGCGGTCAGGCTTTCCACCCAGTCGCCGTCGTTGCAGTACAACAGGCCGTCGAGGGTGCGGATTTCGGCTTTGTGGATGTGGCCGCAGATGACGCCGTCGCAATGGCGGCGCCGCGCTTCGTCGATCATGACTTTTTCGAAAGCGGTGATGAAGCTGACCGCATTCTTGACCTTGTGCTTGATGTATTGCGACAGCGACCAGTAGGGGTAGCCCATGCGCGTGCGCAGGCCGTTGAACCAGCGGTTCAGCGTGAGGATCATCGTGTAGCCGGTGTCGCCCAGATAGGCCAGCCAGCGTGCGTGCTGCATCACGCCGTCGAACAGGTCGCCGTGGGTGACCAGGAAACGCCGGCCGTCGGCGGTGATGTGGACGACTTCATCGGCCACCTCGATGTCGCCAAACGCCAGACCCATGAACTGCCGCGCCATCGAATCGTGGTTGCCGGGCACGTAGATCACGCGCGTGCCCTTGCGCGCCTTCCGCAGCAGTTTCTGTACCACGTCGTTGTGCGAGCGGGGCCAATACCAGCCCTTGCGCAACTGCCAGCCGTCGATGATGTCGCCGACCAGATACAGCGTGTCGGATTCGTTGTGCTTCAGGAAATCGAGCAGGTAGCGGGCCTGACAGCCGGCAGTGCCAAGATGGATGTCGGATATCCACAAGGTGCGGTGGTGGCGGGGCGGATGCGCTGGTTCCGAAGGTGAATCCAGGCAAGGGCAGACAGCCGGGCCGGAAGACCCGTGGGGGGCACCGGATGGCCGCTGGATTGTGCTATCCGGGCGGGCGCGGAGTAGATTGGTGACGCGATTCAACATGCCGCCATCAGGCCACGGCCATGTGACCGTGGTGTGGCAGTCAGGTGAAGCTTTGTTGACGCTTCACGTGTCTCGACGCAGGAATCAGTGCAAGAATAGGTCCAGCAGCATGAGGCCAAAGATGTCGGTCTTGCTGGGGAACGGTGTCATCGGGTCGTGCGCGGAGCAGGTGGGTGGCGCGATTTAACATGCCGCCATTGGGCAACCCCGATGTGTCAGCGATGTTGCAAACCAGTGAAGGTTTGTTGATGGTCCGGTCACCTGTTATCAATAGAAACGGGGACCGCAGTCCCCGTTTTGCTCAGGCTTGAACCGGTTTATTCGCTGATCTGGTTCAGCTCCACGCGACGGTTCTTGAAGCGGCCTTCTTCCGTTTCGTTGCTTTCCACGGGTTCGGCTTCTCCGTACCCCTTGGCGATCAGGCGGTCGGCCGGTATGCCTTTGCTGATAAGGTAGTCACGAACCGCGTTGGCACGGCGCAGCGAAAGGGCCTGGTTGTAGCTTTCGCTTCCGATGCTGTCTGTATGGCCGGATACCTCGATCTTGAGATCGCCCCAGTCTTTGAGAACAAGCACGTCCTTGTCGATGTTTGCGATGTCTTCCTTGCGCAGGGCAGCGCGGCCAGATTCGAAGTTCACGCCTTCGAATACGAGCTTTCTCGGGATCTGAATCGGGCCAGTGGCCGAGCCAACAAAGTAGTCGCCGTCCGGCGAAGCTGGCGTGAGCGCCGGCATGGCAGCTGGCGTTGCCGGTGGAATAAGGGTCGCCGGGATCGTGTATGTTGGTGCAAGCGGCGTGAGAACGGCAGGGGGTGGCGCTGTGGGCACTTCGGGGCAACCGTCTGCAGTCTGGGCAAACACCTTGGGGCAGCGGTCAATGTTGTCGGCTACGCCATCACCGTCGGTATCCTGCGGGCAACCATCGGCATTGATCTTCCAGCCTTTGGGGGTATCGGGGCATTTGTCCCTCTCATCCTCGACACCATCGCCGTCGCTGTCCGTCATTGTTGGCGCGGGCGTCTCCGCGATGGCCGGTGCAGGACTGCCAGTCGTTTCTTCTACCGGGCACGGGGTGTCGAGAAGGCCTCGGCCTGGACAGCCAATGGTGCGGAACAGCTCGTATCCGATTGTGAACCCGGTAGGGCTGGCGGCGTTGCGTGGATCATAAAACCGGCCATCGGCTGCAAGGGAGAGTGCGCTGGCAGACAAGAGCGCTGCGCCGAGGATGTTGGTCAGGTAACGTGTCGTGTGCATACTGAAAGCCTCTTCTGGTAATTAGATTTCAACCAGTATTGAACCAGTTTTTATAATGACCAGGTGAAAATCACGCTATTTTGTCAGCAAGTCCAATAAAACCATTTGCGCACGGTATACCTTGGCGCGCCTCGGTTTGCGGCGGCGGTAACTGCCGTCTGACTGCATCTCCCAGGCCTGCACGTTGTCGCGCAGATAGGGCTTGAGGCCTTCGGTGATGACGCGCTTTTTCAGCTTGGGATTGAGGATCGGGAAACCGGTCTCGATGCGGCGGAAGAAGTTGCGGTCCATCCAGTCGGCACTTGATAGGTAAACCTGCTCATCGCCGCCGTTCTTGAAATAGAAAATCCGGGTGTGCTCGAGAAAGCGCCCAACGACTGAACGGACCCGGATGTTGTCAGACAGGCCCTTGATGCCGGGGCGCAGCGCGCATACGCCGCGGATGACGAGGTCGATCTTCACGCCAGCCTGCGAGGCAGCATAGAGGGCGGCGATGACCTGCGGTTCCAGCAGGGCGTTCATCTTGGCGACGATGGCGGCGGGCTTGCCGGCGGCGGCCATCGCAGCTTCGTGGTTGATGGCGGCGACGACTTCGCTGTGCAGGGTGAACGGCGATTGCCACAGGCGTTTCAATTTTCCGGCCTTGCCCAGTCCGGTGATCTGGGTGAACAGGCTGGCGACGTCGGCGGTGATGGTTTCGTCGCAGGTGAGCAGGCCAAAGTCGGTATACAGGCGTGCGGTGCGGGCATGGTAGTTGCCGGTGCCGAGGTGGGCATAGCGGCGCAGTTCGCCTTCTTCGCGGCGGATAACCAGCGCCAGCTTGGCATGCGTCTTGTGGCCGACCACGCCGTAGATCACATGCGCGCCGACTTCCTCCAGCTTGGCGGCCCAGTTGATGTTGGCTTCCTCATCAAAGCGCGCCATCAGTTCGACCACCACGGTGACTTCCTTGCCCGACTGCGCGGCGAGGATCAGCGCCATCATCAGCTGCGAATCGGTGCCGGTTCGGTAGACCGTCTGGCGGATGGCGAGGACGTTGGGGTCGGCGGCGGCCTGCTCGATGAAGTCGATCACCGGCTGGAAGGATTCGAACGGGTGATGCAGCAGGATGTCGTTCTTGCGGATGTGCGCAAAGATGTCGTCCTGCTTGGCCAGCCGGGGCGGCAGGGCGGGGGTGAAGGGGGTGAACTTGAGTTCGGGGCGGTCGACCCAGTCGGGCACCTGCATCAGCCGCACCAGGTTCACCGGGCCGTGTTCCTGGTAGAGATCGTCGGGCTCCAGTTCGAACTGTTCCAGCAAAAAGGCCGCCATCGAAGGCGAGCAGTTGTCTGCGACCTCCAGCCGCACTGCCGCGCCGTAGTGGCGCTGCGGCAGTTCGCCCTGCAGTGCCTGGCGCAGGTTCTTGGTTTCCTCGTCGTCGACGAACAGATCGGAGTTGCGGGTGACGCGAAACTGGTAGCAGCCTTCCACCGTCATCCCGGTGAAGAGTTCGCCGACATGCGTGTGCAAAATCGACGACAGGAACACGAAGCCATATTCGCAGCCGGCGACGGCTTCCGGCATGCGGATCACGCGCGGCAGCGAGCGCGGCGCCTGTACTACGGCGGCGCCTGAATTGCGGCCGAATGCGTCGCGGCCGGACAGTTCGACGGCAAAGTTGAGGCTCTTGTTCAGCACGCGCGGGAACGGGTGCGAGGGGTCGAGCCCTACCGGGGTCAGCACCGGCATCAACTCACGGAAAAAAAAGTCGCGGATCCAGGCTGCCTGGATTTCGTTCCACTGCGTCCGCCGGAAGAAGTGAATGTCCTGTTTGGCCAGCGCCGGGATGATGTCCTTGTTGAAAAGCTCGTATTGCCTGTCCACCAGCGTGTGCGCGGTTTCCGATACTGCGCGGTATTGCTGGCGCGGCGTCATGCCATCGGGCGAGCGCTGGGTCGAGTTGGCGCGAATCTGCTCCTTCAGCCCGGCCACGCGCACTTCGAAAAACTCGTCCATGTTGCTCGACACGATGCACAGAAAGCGCAGCCGTTCGAGCAGGGGCATGTTGGGGTCGTCGGCCTGTGCCAGCACGCGGCGCTGGAAGGCGAGGATGCCGAGTTCGCGGTTGATCAGGGTGTCTGGGCTGGGTAGGTTCATGGTTTAGTATCCGAGGAATCCCTTAATGATAAGCGCCTGCCGATCCATGACAGTTATTATGACAGCGCCCACTCCGGTCGAAATTGAACTCAAGCTGGCATTGCCACCGCAGCAGGCCGCGAGATTTGTCAGCTTGATGGCGCGGCGGCACACCGCCCCCGTGCGTCAGGTGCTGCGCACCCGTTACTTCGATACGCCCGATTTTGTCTTGAGTGCACAGGGTGTCGCGCTCAGGACGCGGCAGCTTGGCCGGCGCTGGGTGCAAACTCTGAAGACCGAGGGCGAACGCAGCGGGGGGTTGTCGCGGCGCGCCGAATACGAAATGCCGGTTTCGCGCGGCACGCCGGACTGGAGCGGTTTTCCGGCCGAGGCGCTGGCGTGGGTGCCGGTGTCGCTGCGCGGGCAACTGGTGCCGGTGTTTGAAACACGCTTTACTCGCACGGTCTGGAGGGTCGCAACCCGGAGCGGCGCACAGATCGAAGTGGCGCTGGATACGGGTGAGGTGCGTGCAGGCAAGGCCGTTCAGCCGGTATGCGAAATCGAGCTTGAGCTGAAAGCCGGTGAACCGGACGCGTTATTTGTACTGGCTGAAAGCTGGGCACAGAAGCTGGATTGCGTGCCGCTGGATGTGAGCAAAGCCGAGCGCGGCGTGCGCCTGGCGCTTGGTCGACATGACGAACCTGTTCGTTCCGTTCCTGTAGCATTGAATGGCCGCATGACAGTGGAAGCAGGGTTTGCCGCAGTCGTGCAGGCCTGCCTTACGCAGTTTCAGGCCAATCTGCCCGGCGTTCAAACGTCCACCGATATCGAATATGTGCATCAGGCGCGGGTGGCGTTGCGGCGCTTGCGTGCGGTGCTGCGCTTGATTCGCCGGGTATGCGTGCCGCCCGAGGCGTTGATGGCGGGACTGCACGCCCTCACGAGCGCGCTGGGTCCGGCGCGCGACTGGGATGTGCTGTGCGGGGAAACCCTGCCGGCGATTGCACCGTCTTTCGACGATGCAGCCGTCTGGCAGCAAGGCATGGATGCGCTGCAATCGCAGCGTGCCAGCGTGCGGAAGGCCATGCAGAGGGCGCTCACCGACGCCCGTCCGGGTGCGTGGCTGCTGGCCTGCCAGCGCTGGTTGCTGCAACGCGGCTGGCAAGATGCCACCCAAGCGCAGCGGCGAGCCCAGCGGTCGCCCTTGAAACCCTGGGCGCGCAAGGCCCTGCGGAAGAGGCATCGCAAAGTGGTGCGACACGCGGAGGCATCCGGTCTGCTGCACGCTCGACAGCTTCATGCGCTGCGCATCGCCATCAAGCAGCAGCGTTATGCGGTCGATTTTTTCGGGTCGTTGTTTGGTCGATGCCGAAAGGGACGTTATCAGGCGAGCTTGCAGCAGCTTCAGGACAGTTTGGGCCGCGCCAACGATGCACGGATGGCAAAAGTCCTGCTGACCGGGACGGCAGCAGATACCGGGCCGATGGGGCCGTTTTCGCTCGGATGGCTGTCGGCGAAGCAGGCTGCTGTTCCAGCAGCTGGCATTGCAAAGCAATTGAAAAGATTCGTGAAAAGAGACGCTTGCTGGTAGATTGCGCCTAGAACAGCAGGGCTTTTCAACGCACAATTTGTGCATCAATGACTCCTGACATCCTTATGTCCCCCTCAAACACCATGAAAATCGCGTTTCTCGAAGACGACGCGGCGTTTGCCGCCAACATCATCGAATGGTTGGAGCAGGTGGGTCATAGCGTGACCTGGTTCCGCTCGGGCCGTGAATGCGTGCGTGCGCTGTCCGACGAACGCTTTGACCTGTGCCTGTTCGACTGGATGCTGCCCGACATGACCGGTCCCGATGTCATGGCTGGCCTGAAGCTGAAGGGCGCGTTGCCGCCAGTCATATTCCTCACCGGGCGCGATGCCGAGGAGGATGTGGTGCAGGTGATCCAGGCCGGCGCCGACGATTACATGGTCAAGCCGCCCTCGCGCAGCGTGCTGATCGCGCGCATCCATGCGGTGGCTCGCCGCTGCTCGGCGCAGCTGCGGCCCGATCCGGTGCAGGATTTTGGTTCGCTCAAGGTGGATTTCAGCAATCGCCGGTTTGAGCTGGATGGCGAACCGGTGAAGTTGACCGAAAAGGAAACCGAACTGGCATTGTATTTTTTTGGCCGGGTCGGCATCCTGTTGCCACGCGGTCATTTGATCCAGGTGGTGTGGGGCTCCAGCCCGGATATCGATACCCGCACCGTGGATGTGCATGTCAGCCACCTGCGCGGCAAGCTAAAATTGGCACCGGAATATGGCTGGCGGCTCACCTCGGTGTATCGTCAGGGCTATCGACTGGAGCGAATGGACTGAACTGATGCACGCATGCCTGCGGCTTTTCCTGTTTTCCGTATTGCTGCTGGCTGCGCCGCTGCAGGCCGCCCCTGATGCGCCTGATCAGGCCTCCTTTAATAGTGCCGTGCCCGAATGGCGCTACACCTTGCGCCCCGGCGACACGCTGATCGGGGTGGCGCAGCGCTACCTGGAACGCCCGGCCGACTGGCCGCGCGTGATGCAGCACAATCACATTCTCAATCCCTTTTTACTGGTTCCCGGTTCCACCCTGCGCATTCCGTATGCCTGGCTGCGCCATGTGCCCGCGCCTGCGGTGGTGGTCGCCGTGTCGGGGCAGGCACGGGTCAGCCTGCCCGACGCCTCCGAACGCGCCCTCCTGGCGGGCGAAAGGCTCCCTGCCGGAACCGCGCTGTCGACAGCAGCCAACAGCAGCGCCACGCTGCGCTTCGCCGATGGGTCGGTGATGGTGCTGCAACCCCGTGCGCGCCTGGTGCTCGATACCGTGAGCGTGTACGAAGGCGGCGGCATGGTCGATACCCGGGTGCGCCTGCAGCAGGGGCGCGTCGAGATCGGCGCCAACCCCCGTCGCACGTCCGGCAGCCGGCTGCAGGTCATCACGCCGTCTGCGGTGGCGGCGGTGCGCGGCACCCGCTTCCGGGTCTCTGCCGAGGCTGAGGTGACACGCGAGGAAACGCTGGAAGGGGCAGTGGGACTTGAAGCCGCAGGCCAGCAGGTGCGTGTGGACGAGAATCAGGGCAGTCTGGCCGAGACCGGTAAACCCCCGCTTCCGCCGGTGCCGCTCTTGCCGGCGCCCGATGTGTCGGCGCTGCCCGTGCGGATCGAGACCTTGCCGCTGCGCTTTCCGTTGCCGCCACTGTCCGGTGCCGTGGGATGGCTGGGGCAGGTGGCAGCGGACGCGACGTTTGAACAAATCCTGCTGGAAAACACCAGTTCGACGCAACACCTGAGTTTTGCCGACCTGCCAGACGGCCGCTATGTGCTGCGCCTGCGCGCGGCCGATGCGCTAGGCTTGCAGGGCCGCGATGCCGAACACGCATTCGAGGTCGATGCGCGTCCGTTTGCGCCGTTGCTGACCGCGCCGGGCGCGCGCGTGCGCAGTGCGCAACCCGAGCTGCAATGGGCGGCGGTGGTCGGGTCGAACGCCTACCAGGTTCAAGTGGCGCGCGATGTGGCTTTTTCAGACAGGGTTCTGAACCAGCGCACCGTGGAGACGCATCTGGTGCCGGCCCAGGCGCTGGCATCCGGGCAATACTACTGGCGTGTCGCCAATATCGAAGCCGGCGAGCAGGGCCCGTTCTCGCAGCCGCAAGGGTTTACCTACGATCCGCTGCCAGGTCCACCCGACATTAACCAGGCCGCCCCCGTTTTTACAAAGGATGCGCTGACGCTTATCCTGCCGCCGCCGCCCGCCGGGCTGAACTATGAGCTGGTGCTGGCACGCGACGCCGAACGCAAACAGGTCGTCTGGCAGGGTGTCAGCTCCGATGGCCGTATACAGGCAGCCCCGGTTGACCCGAAATCGAATCATTATCTGGCTGCGCGCCTGGTTGAGGCCGACGGCTCGGCCGGGCCTTACGTCACCCGGGTGGTCGAGGCGCTGCCTGCCCGCACCCAATGGGGATGGCTGTTGCTCCTGCTTCCGTTGCTTGCCCTGTAAGCACGCCTGTGCGTCGTGTCTTGCCTATTCTTCTTCATGGATTGCGTGACGACCGTGCCTCCACGGCGCTGATCCTGCTGCTGGTCGCGCTGCTGGTGAGTTACAGCGGCGCGCTGAACCGGGTCGACAATTTATTGTATGACCTCGGGCAGCGCCTCCATACCCGTCCGCCGCCGGCAGACCTCGTCATTGTCGCCATCGACGAAGACAGTCTGTCAAAACTGGGTCGCTGGCCGTGGTCGCGCCGCCTCCATGCTGCCCTGGTCGACAAACTGAAAGCCGATGGCGCGCGCGTAATTGCGCTCGACCTGGTGTTTGCCGAACCCGACACCACCGACCAGCCTGCCGACGCCGTTCTGGCAGATTCTGTCCAGCGCGCGGGCAACGTGGTGTTGCCGGTGCTGCTCGAAAGCAGTCGTGTCAACGGCCAGTTGCTGGAAACCCTGCCGCTGCCGCAGTTGGTGGAGGGAGCCGCAGCGCTGGGCCGGGTTCATGCCGAACTCGACCAGGATGGGATCGCGCGCAGCATCTTTCTGTGGGAGGGCGTGGGTGCCCCGGTATGGCCGCATTTCGCGCAGGCGGTGCTGGTCACGGCCGGTCAGCTGCCCGCATCGTTCGGGACGCCGCCGCCTGCTACGGAAGATGCGGAGCCGTATGCCCTGGTGCGGCAGACGCCTCGACGCATCAGCTTTCTCGGGCCGCCGGGGCATGTGCAGACCCTGTCGTATGTCCAGGTGCTGACCGGCGAATTTTCCCCTGACACCTTTCGCGACAAGATCGTGCTGGTCGGTGCGACGGCTGCAGGGATGGGCGATTTGCTGCCCACCCCGGTATCCGGCTTGCGTCAGCCGATGCCGGGGGTGGAGTTCAACGCCAATGCGGTGGGTGCGATGCGCAGCGAAACACTGGTGCGCGAGGCGCCGCCCGCTGTCGCACTGATGGTGGCGTGCGTGCTGGCGCTGATTCCGCTGCTGTGGCTGCCGCGCCTCAATCCCTTGGGTGGTTTGATCGCGAGCGTCGCCTGGTTTGTGGCGGTGGCCGCTGCGGCGATGATCCTGCCTGTCATGGCGCGGGCCTGGATGCCGGTTGCCGGCGCGCTGCTGGCGATTCTGCTGGCGTATCCGGTGTGGAGCTGGCGGCGGCTGGAAAGCGCCGGCCGGTTTCTGGACCACGAACTCAAGCGTTTGCGGCAGGAACTGGGACCGGTGGCCGATGTTCAGCCGCAGCAATTGCCGCACGACCCCTTCGCGGCACGCATTCAGCAGGTGCAGGTGGCGGCGCATCGGCTGCGCCATCTGCAGGACGAACGACGGGAAACGCTGGCCTTCATCTCGCACGACATCCGTGCGCCCTTGGCGTCCGCGCTGATGCAGATCGATGCATTGCCTGAAACGGCTCAGGATCGCATGCGAGGCCCGCTGACCCATGGCCTGACGCTGGCTGAGGATTTTCTGCGGACGTCGCGCGCCGAAATGATGGATCCCAGGCGATTCGAAGAGCTCGATTTTGCAGCTCTGGTGCATCAGGCGATCGACGATGCGTTTGCCGTTGCGCGCGCCAAGCCGGTGCAATTGGTGCGGGCCTTGCCGGATGATCCTGTCTGGATCCAGGGCGAATTCGGACTGCTGCATCGCGCCATCCTCAACCTTGTGCTGAATGCGGTGCATTACGGCCCGGCCAATTCCAGTGTCGAAGTGAGCCTGGTGATTGGGAAGGGCTTTGCCGAGGCCAGCGTGACCGACCATGGGGCCGGCATCGCAGCCAACAACAAGGCCCGCCTGTTCCAGCGGTTCAGCCGGGGGGCAGCGGGCCAGACGACCGGAACCGGACTGGGCCTGTATTTTGTCCGCACGGTCGCGGAAAAGCATGGCGGCTCGGTCTCGGTCGAGAGCGAGCCGGGCATTGCCACCCGCTTTAGCTTGCGGATTCCGCTCAAGGACGGATGATCGGGCGTGTCATCTTCCGGTCATTGTTCTGACACACAATTCGCAAATGACACCGGACTTCATTGAGGGGATTTGAGATGGAACTCATTCTGTGGCGGCACGCCGAAGCGGAGGACACGAGCCCCGATCTTGACCGCGAACTCACCGGCCTCGGCCGCAAGCAGGCGGCGCGGATGGCCAGCTGGATCAATCCGCGGCTCCCGCAGGATGTGCGCATTCTGGTCAGTCCTGCCGCCCGCGCCTTGCAGACTGCACAATCGCTGGGACGCGAGTACGACGTCGATCCCGCGCTGGCGCCCGGCGCCGGCGCCGAAGACGTGCTGGCCGCTGCCGACTGGCCGAATGCGGCCCATCCGGTGCTGGTCGTGGGTCATCAGCCCACGCTGGGGCGGGTGGCGGCGTACCTGCTGGCCGGGCAGGCGGGCGACGTGGCGATCAAGAAAGGCGGCGTGTGGTGGTTCCAGAGCCGGGCGCGGATGGGCGAATTGCAGGTGGTGTTGCGCGCGGTCGCGGAGCCTGACTGGTTGTGATTCCGGGTCATCCATCCGGCTGCCCTGCGGACTTGTGCGAGCGCACCCGCAGACCGTCCCGCCATCATCTCGCGTCCTGACGGATTCTCCGGGATAATCGCGATGTGACTATCCAGACCATCAAGGGCGGGCGGATTCCGCCCCATTCGGCAACCCGCAAGAGGGACGTTCAGTGCCGGGTTGGCTGAGCAGCCTGCGTGAACTGTTCGCAGAGGCGAGCCCGCTTCGCCGCTTCATGCTTGCATTGTGGGTGCTGCTGCCCCTGGCCGCGCTGGCGGCCGCCAATCTGTGGTTCAACCCGCCGGTCTACCGCGTGCTGTATACGCAATTGTCCGATCGCGCGGGCGGCGAAGTCATCGCCGCGCTTGATCAGCTCAATATTCCCTACCGACTGTCTGCGGCCGATGGCGTTATCGAAGTGCCGGCTGACCACCTGCATGCGGCACGCTATCGGCTCGCTGCGCAGGGGCTGCCCAAATCCGATGCAGATGCGCAGGATGAAGTCGATCGCGCCCCCCAATTCGGCGCATCGTCCCTGCAGGAGCAGCAACGTTTTCAGCGGGCATTCGAAATCGACCTTGCGCGCTCGATCCAGAAACTGGAAACGGTCGAATTGGCGCGGGTCCATCTCGCGCTGCCCAAGGTGTCCCCTTTCCTGCGTGATGCGCCGCCTGCAACCGCCGCCGTGGTCGTGCGTTTGCATCCGGGTGCGCAGTTGACAGCAGACCAGGCGGCAACGATCCAGACCTTGGTGGCGGCCAGTGTGCCGCGCATGAAACGGACCGACGTTCAGGTGCTCGACCCGCGCGGCGTGGTGCTGGGCGGTGCGACGCCCGGGGCAGAGCAGTCGCAGCGGCTGGCGCTGGAGCAGGATCTGGTGCGACGGGCGCTGGCCGTGCTGGAGCCGTGGCTGGGCAAGGAGCGCGTCAGCGTGCAGGTGACGGCGACGCTGGAAGACAGCGCGACTCGGCAGACGGTCGAGCGGGTGCGCAGCATCGGGGCAGGGGGCGCGTCGCGTCCGCTGGAAAAGACCATTCGCACCACGCTTCTGCCGGAAGGCCGTATCCAGCGTATTCATGCCATCGTGATTCTGGGGTTCGACGCCAGTGCCAACGAACGCTTGCGTGCCGGGCAGCTGGCGCGACAGGCGCTGGGGCTGCAAACGGCACGCGGCGACAGCCTGAACGTGTATGCGTTGCCAGCGGTGACTTCCGCAGTCGCCGAAGCGGCAGTCCCGGCACCGGCACCCGTTGCCATTCCACGGATCGATCCGCCTGCCCCATCCAACACAACTGACAACACGGCTGCCGGCGCCATGTCGACTTGGTGGATCGCGGCTGGCGCGGGGGCGTTGCTGATCGGTGGTCTTGGCTGGTGGCGCGCGCGGCGGGTGCCGATTCCGGCGCAACCGGTGGCGGATTTCGATTCCGAACTGGAGGCCGTTCGCCATCAGGCGCTTGCCGATCCCCGTGTGACGGCTGACGTCATCAAACTATGGATGCGCGCATGAGCCAGATGGGCGTCGAAAAATCCGCTGCCCTGCTGCTTGCGCTTGGCGAGGAGGTCTCGGCTGCCGTGTTCCGCTACTTGAGCCCGCTGGAGGTCAACCGGCTGGGGAGTGCCATGCGCACGGTGGGGGTGTTGCCGCGCGAACGGGTGCGCGCCCTCCTGCACGAATACGCGGCCGAAGCCGCCGAGCAAACTGGCTTTGCCGCGGATACCGGCCGCTTTCTGGATGCCACACTCAAGCAGGCGTTTAATCCGGAACGCGCGCAGCGTCTGTTGCAGCAACTGGGCGCCTCGGGCGCGCAGGCGCTGGAAAAGCTTGCGTGGCGCGAACCGGCGGAGATTGCCGGCTTGCTGGAGGCGCAGCCGCCGCAGCTGATTGCGGTGGTGCTGGCGCATTTGCCGCGCGACGTTGCCGCCGCGGTGCTGGACGTGCTGCCTCCCGCCAGTCGCGCCGATACCTTGCAGACTCTGGCGCACAGCGAAGCGCCCAGCGCGGACATGCTGCGCGACCTGGACGACTGGCTGGCCAGCCTCGAACCCGCCGCACCGCAGCAGGGCGAAGCTGCAGTCGCCAGTCTGCTGGGGCAGATGAGCGAAGGGGCCGCCGCCGCGACCCTGGATCAGCTGGGCCAGAACGATGCGGAACTGGCGGCGCGCCTGCAGGCGGGCAAGCTGGTGTTCGAAGACGTGGCCCGGCTGAGCGAGGCGGGGCGCAAAACCTTTTTGCGCAATATCGGCGCGCGCACTCTGCTGCATGCGCTCAAGGGTAGCGACGGGCGGGTGCTCGATTCGCTGGCGGCGGTGATGAGCCCGACCGCCGTGCGGCGGATGCGCGATGATCTCGACACGCTGGGCGCACTGCCGGTCACGATGATTCAGGCTGCGCAGACCGATGCCGGCGCCGCCTTGCGGCGTCTGGCGGCCGAAGGCGCGATCCTGTATCCGGAGGAGGAAGCGGCATGAGCACGGAAGACGACGCCACGGCATTCGAACAATGGGAAGTGGTGGAACTGGCCGCCTCGGCCGATGACGTGGCCCCCCCCGCCGCGAATGCGGAAACCGAACTGGCGAGGCTGCGCGAGGCCGCACGCGCCGAGGGTTTCGCAGAAGGGCGGGCCGCCGCGCAGGCGGAGCAGGACAAGGCGGGGGCACGCATGAGACAGCTGGTTGAGAGTTATGCCGCAACGCTGGATAACCTCGACTTCCGTCTGGCCGACATGGTGCTGGAATTGTCGCTCGATGTGGCGCGTCAGGTGGTGGCGGGCGAGCTTGCAGTGCATCCGGAGCGCATCCTGGATGTGGTCAACCTGGCGCTCAAGCAAATGGCCGAGACCAGCCAGGATGCCCGCCTTCTGCTGAATCCGGAGGATGCCGTGCTGGTGCGGCCGCATCTCGACCAGGTGCTGGACAAGAATCGGCTGCGCATCGTGGAAGACACTCGTATGGTGCGCGGCGGCTGCCTGATCGAGACCCCGCACGGCGACCTCGATGCCACGCTGCCCGCGCGCTGGCGCCAGGTGGTTCAGGTGCTGGGCAGTAACCAGAACTGGATCGAATAGTGGAACGCATCGTCCGCTTGCGCGAATACCTGGCTGACTGTCGGCGAGCAGTGAGTTGGGCGACGCCCATTGCATCCAGCGGACGACTGACCCGTGTGTCCGGGCTGGTGATGGAAGCGGTGGGCTTGCGTCTGCCGGTTGGCAGTCAGTGCCATGTCCAGGTTCCGGGCGGACAGAGCATCGAAGCCGAGGTGGCCGGATTTTCCGGGGAGCTTCTGTTCATCATGCCCGCCACCGATATTTATGGCGTGATGCCGGGTGCGCGGGTGGTTCCGGACAATCCACTGGCGGCGCAACCACCCCGCTTGGGCGTGCGCTACATCCCGCGGCGCCGTGCCCATGATCGGGTGCGCCAGGTGCCGGTGGGGGAAGACCTGCTGGGACGGGTGCTCGACGGCGCCGGACGGCCGCTCGATGGCCTCGGTTCCATTCCGCTCGAACGCCGGGTGCCCTTGTACAGCCGCCCGATCAACCCGCTGGAACGCGCGCCGATCCGGCGCACGCTGGACGTCGGCGTGCGGGCGATCAATGGTTTGCTGACGGTGGGGCGTGGACAACGGCTCGGCCTATTTGCCGGCAGCGGAGTGGGAAAGAGCATTCTGCTCGGCATGATGGCGCGCTTTACCGAAGCCGATGTCGTGGTGGTGGGGCTGATCGGCGAGCGCGGACGCGAGGTCAAGGAATTCATCGACACGATTCTCGGCAGCGAAGGCATGGCGCGCGCAGTGGTGGTGGCCGCGCCCGCCGATCACCCGCCGCTGATGCGCCTGAACGGGGCGGCCTATGCGATGTCGATTGCCGAGTATTTCCGCGATCAGGGCAAGCACGTGTTGCTCATCATGGACTCGCTCACCCGCTATGCGATGGCGCAGCGCGAGGTGGCGCTCGCGATTGGCGAACCGCCCGCCACCAAAGGGTATCCGCCGTCGGTTTTTGCCAAGCTGCCGCAACTGGCTGAGCGCGCCGGCAATGGCCGTGCGGGCAGCGGATCTATCACCGCATTTTTCACCGTGCTGATGGAAGGCGACGACCAGCAGGATCCGATTGCCGATGCGGCGCGTGCGATTCTCGATGGCCACATCGTGTTGAGCCGCGATCTGTCCGATGCCGGCCATTACCCTGCCATCGATATCGAGGCGTCGATCAGCCGGGTCCAGCCCGATCTGCTCACGGAAGAAGAACTGGAGCGCACCCGCCGCTTCAAATACCTGTATTCGCGTTACATGCGCAGCCGCGATCTGCTGGCGGTCGGAGCCTACGTGCCCGGCGCCGATCTGGTGCTGGACGAAGGCGTGCGGCTGTATCCCAAAATGCAGGACTATCTGATGCAGGGCATGCGCGAACGAACGGAACTGGACGCGGCCCGAACCGGCCTGGAAGAGGTGTTGAATTGAAGCCCTTTGCGCTGGCGCGGGTGCTGCAACTGGCCGAAAAACGCAGCGAAACGGTGGCGCGCTCGGTCAAGCTGGCGCATGGCGTCTGGCTGCGTGCGCGTGGGCATCAGGTCAGGCTGGTCGCACTGCGCAATACCCATATCGCCCAGCTGGCGGGGGCGCTCAGGAGCGGCATCCCCGCGTCACAGTTGCAGGAAACGCATCGTTTGCGGCACGCCCAGGCGGCAGAAATGCAGCGTGCCCAGGAAGCGATCGATGCCGCATACCGGGACTGGCAGGCGCGGCTGGCCGACTGGCTGCAAGTGGAGCAGCGCGTGAAGGCCTTGCGTCTGCTGGAACAGCGTCATCTGGCCCAGATCGCCATTCAGCTCAGGCGCAATGAACAGCGTGAGCACGACGAATTGGTGGAATTGACGCACCGCCACCCTGCCGGGCGGCGGCTGGGCTGATGGCGCTGCTCGAACTGTCACCCGACGAGATTGCCTTTCTGGCGGCGCCGCCGGTCGCGCCTGACAGTCTGCAGCCGCGTCTGACCGCCAGGCTCGCCGCGATCCTGACCGCACGCCTGCGCCTGCAGGTTCAGGCGACCGTGCAAACGGCCGGTGCCCTTGCCGAGGCCTCGGCCACGCCCAACTGGCAACCCGATGCCGCATTGTCCACCTTGTGGCTGACGCGCCGCCTGGGTGGGCAGCGCGTGCAGGGCAGGGCATCCTTCGTGCCACCGACACTGATCCACACGCTGGACGCCTTGCTGGCAGAATGCTGGCTGGAGACGGGAAGGCCTGCCGCGCTGCCGTCTGCAATGGCCTGGCGCATTGCAACCGAGCTCACGCAGGCAATGCTTGTGGTGCAGTTGCCGCCCCCCACAACCGACATGACGCGCTGGGCGCGAGGAGTGATACGGCATGGATGATTTTTCCAGAGCCCGATGGATGATCGCTGGGATCATGCTGCTGACCCCGTCCTGGGCGTTTGCAGCGCCCGATACTGCCAGCAGCCTGTTGACCGTACTGTTGAGTCTGGGCCTGATTCTGGGCGGCTTCGTCACGGTGGCGTGGTTTGCCCGCCGTTATCTGCCGGGCATGGGCGCGCAAGGCGTCGTCAAGGTGGTGGGTACAACCGCGGTGGGTACGCGTGAGCGGGTGGTGGTGGTCGAGGTCGACGACACCTGGCTGATGCTGGGCGTGGGCGGCGGCAATGTGCGGCTGTTGCATACCCTTCCGAAGCCCGCCAATGCCCCGACGCAACAGGATGCGAAAACATGATGAAACACCTGTTGGGATGGGGACTGTTCGGGATGGCGACCGCTGCGTGGGGCGCCGACGGCAGCGTGCCGCTGTTGAGCGTGACGCCCGGTGCGGGCGGACAGATCATCGGCGTGCCGGGCGCGAGCCTGCCCTGGCTGCTGCTGTTTCCCTTCCTGCCGGCCCTGTTGCTGGCGTTCACCGCGTTCACCCGCATTGCCGTCGTCCTGTTCCTGCTGCGGCAGGGGCTGGGCAGCCACACCGCGCCGCCGAACCTGGTGCTGATGGCGCTGGCGGTGTTGCTGACGGTTTTTGTGATGCTGCCGGCGTTCAAGACCATCAACAGCGAGGCGTATCAGCCTTTTCTTGACGGCAAGATGGCGTTCAATGACGCGGCCGATCAGGCTGCCCAACCATTGAAGACTTTCATGCTGCGTCAAACCCGCGCCGAAGACCTGAGTCTCTTTACCGAAGGGGACAAAACCATCGACCCAAAACAGGTCGACAGCGTGCCGCTGGCCGCGCTGGCACCGGCATTTCTCACCAGCGAACTCAAGACTGCCTTCCAGATCGGCTTCATGGTTGTGTTGCCGTTTCTTGTCATCGACCTGGTCGTCGCCGCCGTGCTCACCGCGCTCGGCATGATCATGGTGCCGCCGCAACTGGTGTCCTTGCCCCTGAAGCTGCTACTGTTTGTGACGGTGGACGGATGGCATCTGCTGGTTGGCTCGCTGATCGGAAGCTTTTGATGGAAGGCCTTGCCCGCGACGCGCTCTGGCTGGTGGTCCTGGTTGCCACCCCGCTGTTGCTGGCCGGACTGTTGACCGCCTTCGCCATCAGCCTGTTTCAGGCCGCCACGCAAATCCTCGAACCTACGCTGTCCTTCGTTCCCAAGCTGGTCGTCATGCTGGTGGTGCTGGTGGTGCTGGGCGGCTGGATGGGCGGGCAGGTGATCGAATTCGCCCGCAGCCTGCTGACCGATTTTCCTGCCCTGGTCGAATGAGCGGGACTGCATTGAGTCGACCATGCCCCTGAGCGAGGCCAGCCTGGGGATCTGGGTGTTTGCCTTCGCCCGCCTGGCCGGGTGGACGCTGCTCGACCCGCTGACGGGCCGCCTGCCCGTATCCCTGCGGCTGTTCATCGCCGCCGTGCTTGCGGCGGTGCTGGCGCCCGGCCTGTCGATGGCTGCACTCGATCCTTTCACCGTGCAGGGTGTGCTGGCATTGAGCATGGAAGTCCTGTGGGGCGCCGCGCTGGCGCTCTGCGTACGGTTGATCTTTGCCGCAGCCAGCGCCGCGCTGGTGTGGACCGGGCACACTGCAACCGGCGGCTTGCTGATGCTGACTGCCGAACAGGCCGCCCCGGCAGACGCCCCCTGGCGTGCGCTCGCATGGTGGCTGGCGGCGATGGCGTTTCTCGCGGCCAGCGGCCATCTGCTGATCGTCGACGCCCTGCGCCACAGCTTTGTCGTCATGCCGGTTGCCGTGTTGCCCACCGCCGGCGACCTGCGTCAACTGGCCGAAGCCGCCAGCTGGCTGTTCGCCACCGGCGTGCAGCTGGCCTTGCCGCTGCTGGCGCTGGTGCTGCTGATCCAGCTGGCGCTCGGCATCGTTGCGCGCACCACGCCGGGGCTGGACATGTTCTCGGTCGGACTGGGGATCGGGGCGCTCGGGCTCATGGCCGCGTGGACATGGGCGGTGCCGCTGCTTGCGCACGGCGTCGGGTTGGGCATTGAACAGCTGGCAATCTGGATGGGGCGGCTGGTATCCAGATAAGCAAGCTTAAGACGGCTTTGTGTCGCTGATTCCGCGGGTTTTTCAGGCGTCTGTTGACGGGTTTGGGGTCGATGTCTAAACTATGTATAAACATCAGCTGGCAAGGAGTGGTATATGGCCGAAGTGGTTCTGGATATCAAACGATGGGGCAACAACCTGGGTGTCCGTTTGCCGGCCACGGTGGCACGTGCGGCACATTTGCATGCTGACCAGCGGGTGCGCGTTTCGGTTGAAGATGGGCTCATTATTATTCGTCCGGAGGCGGCAGCGCCGCTGACATTGACGCAAAGGCTGGCGCTGTTTGATCCGGAACGACACGGCGGTGAAGTTATGGCAACGCAGCCCATTGGCGCCGAACAGTGGTAACCGCAAGCAAATCGACCAAACGGGTCGCTTGGGTTCCTGACCGGCAAGGCATTATCTGGATCGACTGCAATCCGCAGGTAGGGCAGGAAATGCGGGATGTCCATCCCTTTTTGGTCCTGTCGCCGCGTGAATTCAACAACAGGACTTCACTTGTGATTGGCTTGCCCATGACCACGGCCGAATACAATGCAGACAATCCTTTCGCTGTGGCGGCAGGCCACGCCATTGGGCGTGGCAAGTCAGTCAAGACGAGCTACGTGCTTTGCCACCAGCCCAAATCGTTTGACTGGCGTCTGCGAGGGGGCAAACCTCATCCCCTAGGCAAGCTGTCTGATGTCTTGTTTGTTGAGGTATGCGAGCGGTTGAATCAGATTATTTCTTTGGCATAAGCCAGTAGTGTCCAGTTTAATTGTGTCATCAGGGATAAACCGTGGCCCCTATTGTTGGCCACGGCAAGCGGTGGAACCTGAAGCATGGGAATTGTTTGGTGTCTGCAAGGGGCAGGACTCCGTTACCCGCATTGGTCACATATGTATGGATTGAATCGGTAGGTAGGCCAGGTTGAATGGATTAGAATGTCAGGATTTATCGTCACCCAGCCGGTCCAGCGGCGCATTTCAGAAACAAGAGCGACGGAAACACTATGGCACAACCCAACATGGCCACAGGCAGCCTGGTAGCGATCGTTACCCCCATGACCGACGATGGTGCACTCGACCTCGACGCGTTGCGGCGTCTGGTCGACTGGCATATCGCGGAGGGGACGGACGGCATCGTTATTGTCGGCACGACCGGGGAATCCCCCACGGTCAGTTACGACGAGCACTGTCTGCTCATCCAGACCACGGTCAAACAGGCCGCCGGCCGGGTGCCGGTGATTGCCGGGACCGGCGCGAACTCGACCTCCGAGGCGATCCAGCTGACCGAATGTGCGAAGGCGGCAGGGGCGCAGGCCGGATTGTCGGTGGTGCCGTATTACAACAAGCCAACTCAGGAAGGCTTGTATCAGCACTACAAGAAAATCGCCGAGACGGTCGATCTGCCGCTGATCCTGTACAACGTGCCGGGGCGCACGGTGGCCGATTTGTCCAACGACACCACGCTGCGTCTGGCGCAGGTACCCGGCATCATCGGCGTGAAAGATGCCACTGGCAGCATGGAGCGCGCTGGTGATCTGCTGCGCCGCGCGCCGAAGGACTTCGCGCTGTACAGCGGCGACGATGCGTCGGCGATGCCTTTCATGTTACTGGGCGGACATGGCGTGATTTCGGTGACGGCCAACGTTGCGCCGAAGTTGATGCACGACATGTGCGTGGCGGCCCACGAGGGGAACCTCCAGCGGGCGCGCGAACTCAATAACGCGCTGCTGCCCTTGCACAGCAAGCTGTTCGTCGAGGCCAACCCGATTCCGGTGAAGTGGGCGTGTGCCGAGATGGGGCTGATTCCGTCCGGCCTGCGCTTGCCGCTCACGGCCTTGTCCGCCAACCAGCACGACATCCTGCGCGACGCTATGCGTCACGCAGGATTGATGTAAGTTTTCATTTAGGATTGCTCATGCGTTTACTGCCCCTGTTTTTGATGGTTGCTCTGGCTGCGTCGGGTTGCGGCATCATTGAATCCAAAAAGATTGATTACAAATCGGCGGGCAAACTGCCGACGCTGGAAGTCCCGCCCGACCTGGTCGCACCCTCTGCTGACAACCGCTATGCGATTCCCGATACCCAGGGCAGCGGCACGGCGACCCTGTCGACCTATAGCCAGGAGCGCAAGACTGCACCGTCGGCTTCGACGGCGCTGCTGCCGACTCAGGACACGGTGCGCATCCAACGTGCCGGCACCCAGCGCTGGCTGGTGGTGCAGGCGACGCCGCAGCAGGTGTGGCCGGTGATCAAGGATTTCTGGCAGGAAACGGGTTTCATCCTGAACATGGAGTCGCCCGAAACCGGGGTGATCGAGACCGACTGGGCGGAAAACCGCGCCAACATTCCCCAGGACGTGATTCGCCGCACGCTCGGCAAGGTGCTGGACGGCCTGTATTCGACCGCCGAACGCGACAAGTTCCGCACGCGGATCGAGGCCGGCAAGGGCGGCACGGAAATCTACATCAGCCATCGCGGCATGATGGAAGTCTATGCTACCGAGGGCAAGGACAAGACCGTATGGCAGCCGCGTCCGGCCGATCCCGAACTCGAAGCCGAAATGCTGCGCCGCCTGATGCTGCGTTTCGGGGTGGAACAGGGCCGTGCCGAGACCTTGCTGGCCAAGCAGCAGACGCCGGAACAGGCGCGTGTCATCAAGGCAGACGGCGCGTCCATTCTGGAAATGGATGAAGGCTTCGACCGCGCCTGGCGTCGTGTCGGACTGGCGCTGGATCGCGTCGGCTTTGCGGTGGAGGATCGCGACCGCTCCAAGGGGGTGTATTTCGTGCGCTATATCGACCCGGATGTCGATAACAACAGCAAGCGCGACGACGGTGTTTTTGCCAAGTTCGCCTTCTGGCGCAGCAAGACCGAACAGACTTCACCGCAGTTGCGGATTTTGGTGAACGATGCGGGCGACAAGAGCCGGGTCAGCGTCACCGGCACTGACGGTAAATCCGCCGATGCCTCCACTCAGACCCGCATCATCAACTTGCTGCACAAGGAACTGAAGTGATGGGGCGTCGGGCCTGATGCAGGACAGGGTCTGATGCGGTTTGCCAGTCTCGGTAGCGGCAGCGAAGGCAACGGCCTGGTGGTCGAAGCCGGTTCCACCCGGGTGCTGATGGACTGTGGTTTTGGCCTGGCCGACAGCGTTGCCAGACTGGCCAGGCTGGGCCTGGACGTTTCAGATTTGGCCGGGATCGTAGTGACCCATGAGCACGGCGATCACATTGGCGGGGTGGGTCGGCTGGCACGCAAGCACAAGTTGCCCGTGTGGCTGACCGCCGGCACGCTGGCGATGGCGCAGGATCTCAAGGGGGTGGCGGCGCAGGTGATCGACAGCCATGCTGCATTTGCCGTGGACGGGCTGGAGATCCAGCCGTTTCCGGTGCCGCACGATGCGCGCGAACCCGTGCAATTCGTGTTCGGTGACGGCAACCGCAGGCTCGGGGTGCTGACCGATACGGGCTGCAGCACGCCGCACATCGAAGCCATGCTGCAAGGCGTCGATGCACTGGTGCTGGAATGCAATCATGACGCAGCGATGCTGGAAAGCGGCCCCTATCCTGTGAGCCTCAAGCGGCGCGTAGGCGGCCGGTTTGGTCATCTGGAAAACACCCAATCCGCAGCCTTGCTGGCGTCGCTGAAGCACGACAAGCTGCAATGCGTGATGGCGGCACACGTTTCGCGCAAGAACAACACGGCTGCCCTGGCGCAGCGCGCGCTGGCCCATGTGCTGGATTGTGCCGACGACGAGGTGCGCGTGGCGTGCCAGACGACTGGATTTAACTGGATAACACTTTGACGACTTTTGCCGAACTCGGGCTCGCGCCCGACATCCTGCGTGCCCTCGATGACTTGGGTTACGTCGCACCTACACCGATCCAGGAGCAGGTGATTCCACTTGCCCTGCAGGGGGGGGATATTCTCGGCGCCGCGCAAACCGGCACCGGCAAGACCGCGGCGTTTGCGCTGCCGCTGCTCCAGCGCCTGCTGCCGTTTGCGAACACGGGCACCTCGCCGGCCAAGCATCCCATCCGTGCGCTGATCCTCACCCCCACCCGCGAACTGGCGATCCAGGTCGAGGAAAGCATCAAGCTGTATTGCAAGCACGTTCCGCTGCGTTCTCTGGTGGTGTACGGCGGGGTCAACATCAACACGCAGATTCCAATCCTGAAAACCGGCGTTGAAATCCTGGTGGCAACGCCCGGCCGCCTGCTCGACCACGTGCAGAACAAGACGCTGATGCTGAATCAGGTCAACACGCTGGTGCTCGACGAAGCTGACCGCATGCTCGACATGGGCTTCATGCCCGACCTCAAGCGCATCGTTGCGCTGCTCCCGGAACAACGGGTCAACATGATGTTCTCGGCGACGTTCCCGGAAGAAATCCGCAAGCTGGCCAGCAGCATCCTCAAGCACCCCACACTGATCGAGATCGCGCGCAACGAAACGGCGGTGACGGTCACTCAGGTGGTGCATCCGGTGCACCATGAGCGCAAGCGGCAGCTGCTGGCGCACCTGATCAAGAGTCGCGACCTGAAGCAGTTGCTGGTGTTTACCGGCACCAAGCTGGGCTGCAACCGGCTCGCCAATGAACTCAACAAGCTGGGCTTGCATGCCGACGCTATCCACGGCGACAAAACTCAGCAGGAGCGAATCAATGCGCTCGATGCCTTCAAGGCCGGCAGCATTCGCGTCTTGGTCGCCACCGACGTTGCCGCGCGCGGCCTCGACATCGAGGCGCTGCCGTTCGTGGTCAACTACGATCTGCCGCATAACGCCGAGGATTACGTGCACCGCATTGGTCGTACGGGTCGCGCCGGCGCACTGGGAGAAGCGATCTCGCTGGTGAGCGAATCCGAAACGCGCTATCTGAAGGACATCGAGAAACTCATCGGCAGCCCGATTCCGGCAGTGATTGTTCCCGGTTTTGAACCCGGTGCGGCGGATATGCCCGCCTATCAGACGCGTTCTCCGCGCCAGCCGGACCATCATCATGGCGAACGCGAACGCCTGACCGAGCAGAGGCCGCCACGCGCCAAGCCGCCCGCGCCGCGTGATGCACTTTTCGACAAGCCTTATGTGCCGAGCGAGCCCTCGCGTGGTGCCGATTTGGCTGCATCAAAGCGCCCGCCGACAAAAAACAAGCAAGTGGCGGCGCTGTTCCGCAGTCCGCCCAAGGCCAACCCCGCCGGTCAGTGAGCTGGGAAATCATCCTGCTGGTCGTGTTCGGTGTGCTGGCCTGGTACTGGTACGCGGGCATGAATGCGCGTGAACAGGCGGTGGCGGTCGGTCGCCGCGCCTGTGTCGACGCCCGCCTTCAGTTTCTGGATGAAAGCGTGTCCCTGAGCCGAACCCGCTTTGCGCGCAATGGTAGCGGCCAGCTCCAGTTCCAGCGCGATTATCGGTTCGAGTTTTCAGACACGGGCGACAATCGTCGTCCCGGTGTCATTCGCATGCTCGGTGACCGGGTCGAATGGGTCAGCCTGGATGGGGAATGGCAGGCTGGAAGCGCGGCCAGCGTGAGCCGGTTGTCCGACTGAGCGCTGTCCTGATTGACGGTTAGAAGGACGCCCCGGCCTCCGTTGCTCACGCCGACGATAGCCAGCGTGAAGGATTTCCAGGGTCCCAGGATTACATCTGTTCGATTTCCAGCACGGCGAGGCTGATGTGCTTGCCGATGGCGGCATCGAATCCATGCCACTTCACAAACGCGCCCAGCTTCTTGACCACGGCGGGTTTCATCTCGAAATCGCTCTTGCCAGCATCGTATTCGGCCTGCACCGCGTCAAACATCGTTTTGAAATAGTCGCGCTGGGCTTTCAGGATGGCCGGCCCGCCGACGTTGCCGTGGCCGGGGACCACTACCTTGACCGGCAGCGTCATCGCGCGCTCGATGGTGTTGATGTTGCCTTTGAAAGTGCCGTCATCCATGCGCGCGACCCGCTGGTTTAGCACGTTGTCGCCGGTGAACAGCACGCCGTTGTCGACCTCGATCATGATATCGGTCTTGCTGTGCGCATCGTTGGAGGAATGCACCTTGAACGTGCGGGTGCCGAAGGTGGAAACCATGCCGTCGCTGGTGGCAAGGGTGGGAATTTCGGCGCGGGTGCCGTCCGTGTAGCCCTGGGTGAGCTGGCTCATCAGCTTGAGCCAAGTGGCGGCTTCGCCTTCATGGGCCTTGGCAATCATGTCCGGGTGGCCGATCAGCACGGCCTTTGGCCAGGCTTCGAGAATCGCCTGATTCCCCAGCCAGTGGTCGCCGTGAATGTGGGTGTTGTACACCGCGGTGACGGGCAGTTTGGTTGTTTTCTTGATCGCGTTTACCACCATGCGACCAGCTTGCACGCTGGAGCCCGGGTCGATCACGACGACCTGGTCGCCGGCGATGACCCACCCCGGGTTGTTCATGAACCCCTGGTTTTTGACCGAAGGCTCGCCCAGCGGGCCGGTAATGACCCAGGTGCCGGGCGCGACCATTTTCGCAGCGTGGGGTTTGACGGTGTCCTTGGGGCCCGCGTGTGCGGCAAAAGCAAGGCAGGTAGCCAGCAGCAGGGTGACAAAGCGCATGGAAATCTCCAGGGTTGGGGTGGGGTGAATGATAGACCGGACTGCGAGGGGCGGCGATGGTAAGAAACGCCGTTACCACCACTTCTCGAAAATAATCCGGCTCATCGGTACCCCCAGGTCGTGCAGCAGGGTGCTCATGTCCTCGACCATGCCCTTGGGGCCACACAGGTAATACAGCGTGTCGTCCGGCACGTCCAGCGCATGCAGCTTGACCGGGTCGATACGGCCCGTCAGGCCGTGCCAGGCAGCATCGGGCTGGGTAACGGTGAGGCTCACATGCAGGTTGTCGTGGGTGCGGGCGGCGGCTTCGAGTTCGTCGCGGAACAGGATTTCGCGGCTGTCCGATACGCTGTGGACCAGATGGGCCTGAGTCGACAAGCCTGCATCACGAACGTGGCGGAAGATGGACAGCAGCGGCGTGACGCCGACGCCGCCGCCGATTAACACCACGTTGTCGCTCATTTCCGGCAGAAACACGAATGGCCCCTGGCCTTGCGACACCCTCACGAAATCGCCTACCTGAGCGCGCTCATGGATCCAGCGCGCCACCGGATGACGCGTGCTGGCCTTGATCGCCAGCTCGATTTCCCCGGTGTGGACCGGCGAGGTGGTAATGGAATAGCCCGAGGTGTGGGGGATCCCGTCGATATCGACGCCAAGTTCCACCCATTGACCCGGCAGGAAGCGGAAGCGCGCGTCGGACAGGGCAAGACGCAACGCGAGGATGCTCGGCGTGGCGTGGGTGATTGCGGCTATTTGCGCGTCAAAAATATGCAAAATCAGTCCTGTTTTTTCTTGAAGGTGAGCGAGGCGGAGTTGATGCAGTAGCGCATGCCACTGGGGGCGGGACCGTCAGGAAACACATGGCCCAGGTGCGAGCCGCAGCGTTGGCACAGTGCCTCGATACGGTCCATGTCATGGCTGCTGTCGGTTTTTTCCGCAACGGCGGCCGGGTTCAGCGCCTGATAGAAACTGGGCCAGCCGGTGCCGGAATCGAACTTGGTGTCGGATGTGAACAGCGGCTCGCCGCAGGCCGCGCAGCGGTATTCACCCGACTCATGGTGGTCCCAGTATTCGCCGGTAAACGCCCGCTCGGTGCCGTGTTCGCGGAGGATGCGGTATTGCTCGGGACTCAGTTCGGCGCGCCATTCGGCGTCAGTCTTGCTCGATTTATCGGTCATGGCAGGTCTCCTGGAGAGACCGGAGTTTACCCTTTGCCGGGCGGACAGGCTTTTTGACCGCTCAGCTTGGCTGTAAAGGATGCAATCAGGTTGACAGCGTTATCGCAGCGGGTTTAATCTTCGTTCAGGTATTAGACTTAGTCTAAAAACCGGATTTCACTCGTTGTTCGCCATGCCGCCTGTGTTTCATCTCGACGGCCGGACAGCGATGAAAGACTCGATGCTTTCACAGCATATCTTTATCAACACAAGGAGATCAGCTTATGCAACTCAAAGGCTCTAAAACCGAAGACCATCTGAAAGCCGCTTTCGCGGGCGAATCGCAGGCTAACCGCCGTTACCTCTACTTCGCAGCAAAGGCCGACGTGGAAGGCTACAACGACGTTGCTGCTGTGTTCCGTTCGACTGCCGAAGGTGAAACCGGCCACGCGCACGGCCACCTGGAGTATCTGGAAAAGTGCGGCGATCCCGCGACGGGCATGGCTTTCGGCCCCACCGCCGACAACCTGAAGACCGCGATTGCAGGCGAAACCCACGAATACACCGACATGTATCCCGGCATGGCCAAGGATGCACGCGGTGAAGGGTTCGACGAAATCGCCGACTGGTTCGAGACGCTGGCCAAGGCCGAGCGTTCGCACGCCAACAAGTTCCAGAAGACGCTGGACACCCTCGGCTCGTAATTAGCCAGGCTGGGCGGGCGGTGCCCGCCCTTTTCAAAAGCTTTATCCGCAAAGGGCGCGAAGAGACGCGAAGCAGAAGCAATCCCCTGACTTGACTCCGGCCGTTTCAGGCTAGGCTTTTTGGTTTTCTTCGTGTTGCTTCGCGCCCTTCGCGGATAAATTCTTTCAGGGATGGACATACCAACATGAGTACAAGCGAAGGCAGCCTCGAAGCCCCGACCCGTCACCCGCTCGACTGGAAAAATCCGGACTTTTACAACGAAGAGAAGCTCAATCATGAGTTGGAGCGCGTGTTCGACGCGTGCCATGGCTGTCGCCGCTGCGTGTCGCTCTGCACCGCGTTCCCGACGCTTTTCGACCTGGTCGACGAGTCGTCGACGATGGAAGTGGATGGCGTCAACAAGGCCGACTTCATGAAGGTGGTGGATGAATGCTACCTGTGCGACCTCTGCTACATGACCAAATGCCCCTACGTGCCGCCGCATCCGTGGAACATCGACTTTCCGCACGTCATGCTGCGGGCCAAGGCCATCAAGTTCAAGAAGGGTGAAACGACGTTCCGCGACAAGCTGCTGTCGTCGACCGACGCGATGGGCAAGCTCGCGTCGATTCCCGTGGTGGTGCAGGCGGTCAACGCCAGCCTGAAGAGCAAACCGCTGCGGAAGGTCGTCGACAGCGTGTTGCATATCCATCCCGACCGCCAGTTGCCCGAATACGACAGCGCAAGATTCCGTGACACTGCCCGGCCGAACAGCGAGTTCGCGGTCAAGGCGGGTGAGCGTACGCCTGGCAAGGTGGCAATCTACGCCACCTGCTATGTCAACTACAACGAGCCTGGCATTGGCCACGACCTGCTGAAGCTGCTGGCGCACAATGAGATTCCCGCCGTGCTGGTGGACAAGGAAGCCTGTTGCGGCATGCCCAAGCTGGAACTGGGTGACCTCGACGCCGTGCAGAAGCTCAAAGAGATCAACATTCCGCATCTGGCGAAGCTTGCGCGCGAGGGCTACGCGATTCTGACGGCCGTGCCGTCGTGCACGCTGATGTACAAGCAGGAACTGCCGCTGATGTTCCCGCACGACGCGGACGTGCAGGCGGTGAAGGAGGCGATGTGGGATCCGTTCGAGTACCTGATGGCGCGCAACGTCGACGGCCTGCTGAAGACCGACTTCAGATCGCCGCTCGGCAAGGTTGCCTACCACGTGCCCTGCCACCAGCGCGTGCAGAACATCGGCAACAAGACCCGCGACGCGCTGCAGCTGGCTGGCGCCAACGTGACCATGGTCGAGCGCTGCTCGGGCCACGACGGCACCTGGGGCGTGAAGAGCGAGTTCTTCGACAAGTCGATGAAGATCGGCAAGCCGGTGTTCCGCCAGATGGCCGAGCCCGCGCCCGACTATGTCAGTTCCGATTGCGCGATTGCCGCGCGTCACATCCTGCAGGGCATGGGCGAGTCCGCCACCGCGCAGAAGCAGCACCCGATCACGCTGCTGCGGATCGCCTACGGCCTGGAATGAACCGATAAGCAAGGAGAACAACATGCCGCACATCACCCGCGACAGCCTGATGACCCTGGAAGCGTATGCCAAGGTACGCCCCACCCTGCGCGCCGAGATCATGGCGCACAAAAAGAACCGCATGGTCGAACTGGGCGACCACGTCACGCTGATTTTCGAAGATGAGAAAACCATGCGGTACCAGATTCAGGAAATGCTGCGCGCCGAGCGCACGTTCGAGGATGCCGGCATTCAGGACGAGCTCGATGCCTATAATCCGCTGGTACCGGACGGCAGCAACTGGAAAGTCACCATGATGATCCAGTATTCCGACCCGGACGAACGCAAGGTGGCGCTGGAAAAACTGAAGGGCATCGAGGACCGCGTATGGGTGCAGGTGGCCGAGCAGCCCCGGGTGCATGCGATTGCCGACGAAGACATGGAACGTGAGAATGCCGATAAGACTTCGGCGGTGCATTTCCTGCGTTTCGAGCTTGACGCCACTTCGATCGCTGCGGCCAAGGCGGGCAGCCCGATCCGCATGGGGATTGATCTCGACGCCTACAAGGTTGAACCGATGATGCTCGCGGACAACGTCCGTGCCGCGCTGGTGGTCGACCTGTCCTGAAGTCCTGACCGGGCGGTCAGAAAAACAACGACGAATCCGCCTGTTGCCCGAGAGGAGGGCGTGATGCTGGATGAACTCCTGGTTCAACAGGTCCAACGCCGGCTTGAGGCCCACGCCCTGCCGCTGGTCGTTGAATTGTGGGATGGCCAGGAATTGGGCGAGAGCGGAACCGCCCGTGTGCGGGTGAAGCTGCACCGTCCGGCCAGCCTCAAGGCCCTGGCCCACCCCAGCCTGGGCGCGCTGGCGCGGGCCTATGTCGAGGGCGATCTCGACCTGGAAGGCGACGTTCGCGATATTCTGGCGTTGGGTGACAGCCTGTGCAACGCAGGTGGATGCATCGCCCGAACCGGATCGGATGGCTGGAAATGGTGGCGCCATTCGCGCTCCGAAGACCGCAAGAACATCCAGTATCACTACGACGTCTCCAACGATTTCTACGGTTTGTGGCTGGATGCACGGCGCGCCTATTCCTGTGCCTATTTCAGGACGCCGGACATGAGCCTGGATGACGCGCAGGAAGCCAAGTTCGATCACGTCTGCCGCAAGCTTGATCTCAAGCCGGGTGAACACTTTCTCGACATCGGTTGCGGCTGGGGCGGACTGATGCTGCACGCGGCGGCGCGCTACGGCGTTCAGGCCGTGGGGGTCACGCTGTCGGAGGATCAGCATGCCTATGTCAGCCGGCAGATCGATGCCCTCGGCTTGAGCGGCAAGGTCGAGGTGCGCAGGATGGATTACCGTGACGTGTCCGAGGTCGGCGGCTTCGACAAGATCGCAAGCGTCGGCATGTTCGAACATGTCGGGCGCCGGAATCTTGCCGCCTATTTCAGCACCATCGCCACCTTGCTGAAGCCCGGTGGCCTGGTCCTGAATCACGGCATCACTGCGGCCGCGCCCACGGCCAGCGGCCTGGGAAGCGGCATCGCAGAATTCATCGACGATTATGTTTTTCCGGGCGGGGAGCTGGTGCACGTTTCAGAGGCCATGCGCGTTTCCTCAGGCAGCGGCCTTGAATGTCTTGACGCTGAAAACCTGCGGCCGCATTACGGCCAGACACTGTGGCACTGGGTGACGCGGCTGGAGGCACGCAGCGACGAGGCGCGCCGCCTGGTTGGCGAGCAGAAATACCGTATCTGGCGCATCTATATGGCGGGTTCCGCCTATGCCTTCGACCACGGCTGGATGGAGTTGTGGCAGGTGCTGGCAGGCAAGGCTATCGATGGAAAGCAGCCAAATTATCCGTTCAGTCGTGAATACCAATACCGCTGATAAAATGCCGGGCATGAAAATCCTGACTGCCCTGCTGCTCTATCTGCCCCTTGTCGCCCATGCCGAGTGGGGGCAGTTTGACTACGAGTTTGAACAGGACAAGCCCTGGGTCGAGGTGGCGGCGCAGCTGCCGGCGTATCCCAAGGCCGAAAACCTGATTCCGTTCAATGTCTCGTCGGCGACCCGGAACAAGCATTTCGTCGACGCCGAGTCGGTCAGCGTCGGCGAGGACAAGGTCGTTCGCTATACCGTGGTGGTCGAAGCCGCGGGCGGGGCGAAAACGATCTCCTTTGAAGGCCTGCGCTGTGAATCTGCCGAACGCCGCCTGTATGCCTATGGCCATCCGGACGGCACCTGGTCGAAAGCGCGCAACGCCGGGTGGGAGAACATCAAGCTGCGCTCGCTGCTGTCCTACCGGAAGGCGCTGTTCGAGGATATTTTCTGCCCCAACGGCATCCGCGTCCGGGATGGCAAGGAAGCGGTACGGAATCTGCGGCAGGCGGCACGATGAGCGTGTCGGTCGTCAAACACGCGCGGCGCATCGTCGTCAAGGTCGGTTCCAGCCTGGTAACCGCAGAAGGCCGCGGGCTCGACCATGCGGCGCTGTCGCGCTGGGCCGAGCAGATCGCGGCGCTGACCAAGCAGGGAAAGGAAGTGGTGCTGGTGTCCTCCGGTGCGATTGCAGAGGGCATTGCGCGGCTGGGCTGGAAAAAGCGGCCAAAGGCAGTGAAGGAATTGCAGGCCGCGGCAGCCGTGGGCCAGATGGGGCTGGTCCAGGCCTACGAATCGATTTTCCGCACCCATGGCCTGCACGCAGCACAGGTGCTGCTGACCCATGAGGACCTGGCCGACCGCACCCGCTACCTGAATGCACGTTCCACGCTGCGAACGCTGCTCGACCTGCGCGTGGTGCCGATCATCAACGAAAACGACACCGTTGCTACCGATGAAATCCGGCTTGGCGACAACGACACGCTGGGCGCGCTGGTAACCAACCTGATCGAGGCCGACTGCCTGATTATCCTTACCGACCAGCTTGGGCTGTATACCGCCGACCCGCGCAAGACGCCCGACGCCACCCTGGTGATGGAGGCCCACGCCGGGGATCCCGAACTCGAACGCATGGCAGGCGGGGCCGGCAGCACCGTCGGCACCGGCGGCATGCTGACCAAGATTCTTGCCGCCAAGCGCGCGGCGCGCAGCGGGGCCCATACGGTGATTTGCAGCGGACGCGAGGCGAACGTGTTGCTGCGGCTGGCATCGGGCGAGGCCATCGGCAGCCAGCTTGTCGCGCGCCACGCACCGCTGGCGGCCCGACGTCAGTGGCTGGCTGACCATCTGCAACTGCGCGGCGGCGTGGTGCTCGACGAAGGCGCGGTGCGCGCCTTGACGGATGAGGGCAAGAGCCTGTTGCCGGTCGGCGTCAAGGGCATTACCGGTGAATTCGACCGTGGCGAAGTGGTGGCGGTCGTCGATCTGGAGGGGCGCGAGATTGCGCGCGGGCTGGCCAATTACAGCGCCAGCGAGGCGCGTCGCATTGCGGGCAAGCCAAGCAGCCAAATCGAGAGCGAACTTGGCTACGTGGACGAGCCGGAACTGATTCATCGCGACAATCTGGTGGTGCTGGCTTGATCACGCTGGATTTGATGCGCCACGGAGAGCCGGTCGGCGGACGCAGGTATCGCGGCCAGATTGATGATCCGCTGTCCGAAACAGGCTGGGCGCAAATGTATGCTGCCGTCGGCGAGGCCGCACCGTGGAGCCGGATCGTCTCGTCGCCGCTGGTGCGGTGCCGCGCGTTTGCCGAGGCGCTGTCCGAACGGCATGGCCTGCCGCTGACGCTGGACAACCGGCTCAAGGAAGTCGGGTTCGGGGAATGGGAGGGCAAATCGGCCGCCGACATCGACCAGGAATCGCCGGGCATGCTGGCGCGATTCAAGGCCGATCCGATGCATGCCCGCCCGGCAGGGGCCGAGTCCCTGCCGGATTTCCAGGGGCGGGTGGCCGCCGGACTGGAGCATCTGCTTGCAGCACACGCCGGCCAGCACGTGCTGCTGGTCGGCCATGCCGGGGTAATCCGGATGGCGCTAGCCTGGGCGCTGCACATCCCGTTGGCCAACGCCTATCGGGTCGAAGTGGCGGTCGCGTCGCTGAGCCGCCTGCGCTTCGAGGACGGACGCGCGTTCCTGGTCTTTCACGGCAGCAGCCTGCCCGGGAAATGATTCATCGCATCGTTTTCTGCCTCTGCCTGCTGCTTGTCGGGTCCGCGCAGGCCGCATCCATCCGTTTGGTCGATGACGCCGGCCAGACGCTCGAACTGCCCCTGGCGCCCCAGCGCATCATTTCACTGGCGCCCCACCTGACCGAACTGCTGTTCGCTGCCGGTGCCGGCGGGCAATTGGTGGGGGCGGATAGTGCCAGCGATTACCCGAAGGCAGCGCGATTCCTGCCGCGTGTGGGCGATTTCAGTCGCATCAACTTCGAGCGCATTCTGGCGCTCAAGCCCGATCTTGTGGTCGTCTGGATGGGCGGCAACCGCGCGGCGGATATTCACGGCTTGGCAAAAATGGGGCTGCCCGTGCTGCACACTCGCGCCACCCGGCTCGACGATATCGCACGTCTGCTCCGGCTGGTCGGGCGGGCAAGCGGACATGGGGAGCAAGCCGAGGCGGTTGCACAGTCCGTGACCGCCAGGCTGGCAGCACTGCAGAGGCAGGCGACCACGCAGGCTCCCCTCGACGTGTTCTATCAGGTCTGGGCGCGCCCGTTGATGACGGTGGGCGGCGAACACTGGATCAGCGATGCGCTGGCTGTTTGCGGCGCACGCAATGTGTTTGCCGACCTGCGAGGCCTGTCTTCGGTGGTGTCGCTCGAAGCTGTCCTGCAACGTGCGCCGGCGTTGATTGCGGGCGGTAATGATGCGCCCGGCCTGCGGCGCCAGTGGCAGCGGTTCGGCAGCCTCCCGGCGGTTAAGAATCAGGCTTTCGTTACGGTTGATGCAGACCTGCTGCATCGGTTGACGCCGCGATCGATCGATGGTGTCGCGGCACTGTGCACGTCGCTCGCGCCGTATCAGCGCTGACGGGTGTCGCTCGACTTCCGGTTGGGACAGTCTTCCTTGATGCAGTCGGCATAAATCTGCAACGAGTGGTCGTGGATGGAAAAGCCGCGCTCCTTGGCGATGCGGTTCTGGCGTTTCTCAATCTCGCTGTCGAAAAACTCCTCGACCTTTCCGCACTGCAGGCAGACCAGATGGTCGTGGTGCTCACCCTCGTTCAACTCGAAAACGGCTTTGTCGCTGTCGAAATGGTGGCGCATCAACAGGCCGGCCTGCTCGAACTGGGTGAGGACACGGTAGACCGTGGCCAGGCCGATCTCCTGGCCTTCGTCGGTCAGCAGCCGATACACTTCCTCGGCGGTCATGTGGCGCTTGTCGCTCTGCTCGAACAGATCGAGGATTTTCAGGCGCGGCAGGGTGGCTTTGAGACCGATGCTCTTGAGATCGGATGGATTGCTCAATGGGGTCTCCAGAACGGGTACGCGAATACGTTATGATACGTTTTTTTCCAACCGTCCCAACCATTACGGTTTCCTGGCTATGCGTCAATTCCTGATTTCCGCTCTGTTGTTGAGCCTGGTCGCCGGATGCTCCAGCGTCAAGCTCGGTCCCCATCGAATCGATGTTCAGCAGGGCAATGCGCTCGATCAGGAGAACGTTGCCCGCCTGAAAACAGGGCTGAATCGTTCCCAGGTCCGGTTTCTGCTGGGGACGCCGCTGGTGGTCGATCCCTTTCGGACGGATCGCTGGGATTATGTCTATGTGGACTACAAGGGCGGCAAGCTTGCCGAGCAAAAACGCATCTCGCTGTTCTTCGAGGGCGACACGCTGGTGCGTATCGAGAGCGATCTGCCTGCTGCCGGCCCGATGATTCCGGAGCCCGCTTCAGCGATACAACTTGAGCCGAAAGACGAGTCCCGTGCATTGGCGGAAACAGTGGCATTCAGGCCGGAGCCTGTTCCTGCCGTTCCGGAGACTGCAAGCGTTTCGGTGGCAGGCAGTTCGCCCGCACCGACGGCAACGACAGTACCCCTTCCCGAGCCGGTTAAAGCTTCTCCGGTGGTCATGGTGCCTTCGGATGCGGCCCCGAGCAAGCCGGCCCCAGTCGTTGCACCGACCCGACCCGACCACACTTCGACGGTGGCGACCAGCATCGTTCCCGCATTGCCAAACCCCAAAAATGCGCCAGCATATAAAAATGCGCCAGCATATGTCGATTCCCGCCCGCCTGCCGACCTGAGCCTGCAGCCCGAAACGGATGTGGCTCAAATCAAGCCGGATGTGATGCCTGCCTTTTCCGAGCCTGCGCATGTCGCAGATCCGGACGCTGCCATCATGCAGGCGCTCGATGCGTGGGTTGCGTCATGGCAGAAACGTGACGACAAGGCCTACCTTGCCGCTTACGATGCCAGCTTCATCCCGCAGGGGGGCGGAAGCCGTGCCGACTGGGAGAAGCGCCGCCGGATGTTGCTAGGTGCAGCAAAAAATATCGATCTCAAGATTGAATCGCCTTCCGTCGATCGGGCTGCAGATGGGAGCGCCACGGTCACCTTCAATCAGTTTTATCAGTCCGACAGATACCGTGACGCCGTCGTCAAGCAGTTGCGCATGGTTGAACGCGATGGCCGCTGGCTGGTCGTCGAGGAGAAAGTGCTGTCAGTGCTGCGCCGTGCCAAGCCATGAGTACGCAGATCGCCATTGCCGGCGTGTCCGGCCGGATGGGGCGCGCGCTGCTTGAAGCGGTGGCTGCCGATGCGGATTGCGCACTGTGTGCAGCAATCGATCGTCCAGGCAGCCCGCTGGCCGGTCAGGATGCCGGTGCTGCCTGGGGCGCTGCCAGTGGTGTGATCGTATCCGATCAGGCGCCCGCCGTCCTCCGGGGCGCCGGTGCGCTGATCGATTTCACCCGTCCCGAGGCCACTTTTGGATATCTCGATGCCTGCGCCGCCGCCGGTGTGCCGCTTGTCATCGGCACCACGGGCTTTGATGAGGCCGGCAAGGCGCGCATCGCGGAGGCAGCCCGGCAGATTCCGGTCGTGTTCGCGCCGAACATGAGCGTAGGCGTGAACCTGCTGATGAAGCTGGCTGAACTTGCCGCCCAGGTGTTGCAGGATGGTTACGACATCGAAATCATCGAGGCACACCACAGGCACAAGGTCGATGCGCCCTCTGGTACTGCGCTCGGATTGGGACAGGCCGTTGCCCGCGCCGTCAACCGCGATCTGGCCAGCTGCGCGGTCTACGGACGCGAGGGCGTCACCGGCGAACGCGATCCCGGCACGATCGGTTTCGCGACTGTGCGCGGCGGCGACATCGTCGGCGATCACACGCTGCTGTTCGCAGGCATCGGCGAACGCGTCGAACTGACCCACAAGGCCAGCAGTCGTGCAACTTTTGCCCAGGGCGCCCTGCGTGCGGCCAAATGGTTGCAGGGCCGCGCGCCGGGTCTGTACGACATGCGTGACGTGCTGAATCTAAAATAACCATATTGGAACAGAACCCATCATGAACGCTGTCAAGGTTTACAGCACGGGCACTTGCCCCGTCTGCGTCAAGGCCAAGGCCTTTCTCGACAAACGCGGCATTGGCTACGACGAAGTCCGCATCGATCTCGATCGCGAGGCCATGAAGGAGTTTGCCGTTGTGACAAACGGCGCACGCACGGTCCCCCAGATCGTTGTCGACGGTGTCTGTATCGGCGGTTTCACCGAGCTGACCGAGGTCGACATGGACGGTGGTCTGGACCATCTGCATCCCTGAACGGGGCTGTCCCAGCGCCTTGAAGCATTGAAGCCGACTCCCGATTCGGCTACAATTCCCGCATTCAAGTTCAGGCGGGTTCGCGCAAGCGTCCCGCCTGAATTTTGTCACCTGCACCACGCCTATTAGTCTTGCGGAGCTTTCCTTGTCACGTGCCCAACCCGCCATCCTCGTTTTAGCTGACGGTTCGGTATTTCGCGGTCTGTCCATCGGTGCAGATGGCATGACAACCGGTGAGGTGGTGTTCAACACCGCGCTGACCGGTTATCAGGAAATCCTCACCGACCCTTCGTATTCTCGCCAGATCGTGACGCTGACCTATCCGCACATCGGCAACACGGGGGTGAATGGCGAAGACGTCGAGGCAAGCCGGATTCATGCGGCAGGCCTGGTGGTCCGGGATGTGCCGCGGCTGCATTCCAATTTCCGCGCTGTTCAGTCATTGCCGGACTATCTCAAAAGCCAGAATATCGTTGCGATTGCCGACATCGACACGCGGCGACTGACGCGCCTGCTTCGGGAAAAAGGTGCGCAAAGTGGTTGCATCATGGCGGGTGAGCTGGACGAGACGGTTGCGCTGGAGGCAGCGCGGGCCTTTCCGGGCCTGGCCGGCATGGACCTCGCCAAGGTGGTGACTGCTCCGGCGGCGTATGACTGGCACGAAACAGAGTGGAAGCTGGGACGCGGCTACGGTGAATCGGATGCGCCGCGTTTTCATGTCGTGGCTTTCGATTATGGCGTCAAGCGCAATATCCTGCGCATGCTGGCCGAGCGTGGCTGTCGCCTGAGTGTGCTGCCCGCCACGGCGTCTGCGGCCGATGTCCTTGCCCTGAAGCCGGACGGCGTGTTCCTCTCGAATGGCCCGGGTGACCCGGAGCCCTGCGATTACGCGATTCGTGCGATCAGTGAACTCCTTGCGGCGAAAATCCCCACCTTTGGCATTTGCCTGGGGCATCAATTGCTTGCGTTGGCTTCGGGTGCCAGAACAGTGAAAATGAAATTCGGCCATCATGGCGCCAACCACCCGGTCAAGGATCTCGACAGCGGCCGGGTGGCCATTACCAGCCAGAACCATGGCTTCGCCGTGGATGCGACGACCCTGTCTGACAATCTGCGCAGCACCCACGTGTCGCTGTTCGATGGCTCATTGCAGGGCATTGCCCGCACCGACGTTCCCGCCTTCAGCTTCCAGGGGCACCCTGAAGCCAGCCCCGGCCCGCACGACGTGAGCTACCTGTTCGACCGATTTATCCAGCTGATGGCTGACCACCCTGCGGCACCCTGATCATGCCCAAGCGTACTGACTTAAAAAGCATCCTCATCATCGGCGCCGGCCCCATCGTCATCGGCCAGGCGTGCGAGTTCGACTATTCCGGCGCGCAAGCCTGCAAGGCGCTGCGCGAGGAGGGCTACAAGGTCATCCTCGTCAACAGCAACCCGGCGACGATCATGACCGACCCGGACATGGCCGACGTGACCTACATCGAGCCCATCACCTGGCAGGTAGTCGAGAAGATCATCGAGAAGGAGCGCCCTGACGCGCTGTTGCCGACCATGGGCGGACAGACCGCGCTGAACTGCGCGCTCGATCTGGCCAGACATGGCGTGCTGGAAAAATTCGGGGTCGAGATGATCGGTGCGTCGAAGGAGGCCATCGACAAGGCAGAAGACCGCGAGAAATTCAAGGCTGCGATGACCAAGCTGGGCCTCGGTTCGGCGCGTTCGTCGATCGCCCACAGCATGGAAGAAGCCTTGCAGGTGCAGGCGGCGCTAGGCTTTCCGTCGATCATCCGGCCCTCATTTACCATGGGCGGTTCGGGCGGTGGCATCGCATACAACCGTGATGAATTTGTCGCCATCTGCGAACGCGGACTGGAAGCCTCGCCGACGCACGAACTGCTGATCGAGGAATCGCTGCTCGGCTGGAAAGAATACGAGATGGAGGTGGTGCGTGACCGCAAGGACAACTGCATCATCATCTGCTCGATCGAGAACTTCGACCCGATGGGCGTGCATACCGGCGACTCCATCACCGTGGCGCCCGCGCAGACGCTGACCGACAAGGAATACCAGATCATGCGCAACGCCAGCCTTGCGGTGCTGCGCGAGATCGGCGTGGACACCGGCGGCTCGAACGTGCAGTTCTCGATCAATCCGGACGATGGTCGGATGGTGGTGATCGAGATGAATCCACGGGTGTCGCGCTCGTCTGCGCTGGCCTCCAAGGCCACTGGCTTCCCCATCGCCAAGGTTGCGGCCAAGCTGGCGATCGGCTATACGCTCGACGAGTTGCAGAACGACATCACCGGCGGGGCAACCCCGGCTTCGTTCGAGCCGTCGATCGACTATGTGGTCACCAAGGTGCCACGTTTTGCCTTCGAGAAGTTTCCACAGGCCGATGACCGCCTGACCACGCAGATGAAATCGGTTGGCGAAGTGATGGCAATCGGCCGCAGTTTCCAGGAATCGGTGCAGAAAGCCTTGCGCGGACTGGAAGTCGGGGCGGACGGATTCGACCCGAAGACCACCGACCGTGACGAAATCGAGGCCGAACTGATGTCGCCCGGCCCCGAGCGCATCTGGTATGTGGGCGATGCATTCCGCGTGGGCATGAGCCTGACCGAAATTCACGCCATCTCGAAAATCGATCCGTGGTTTCTCGACCAGATTCAGAGCCTGATCGAGATGGAAGCCTCGCTGACCGGACGGGCGTTGGCCGACATCGGTCTCGACGAGCTGCGTCAGCTGAAGCGCGCCGGTTTTTCCGACCGCCGTCTGGCTCAGATGCTGAACACCGACCAGCATGCAGTGCGCGCGCGCCGAACCGAACTCAAGCTGCACCCGGTCTACAAACGGGTTGACACTTGCGCGGCGGAATTTGACACCCAAACCGCCTACATGTACTCGACATATGAAGAAGAGTGCGAAGCTCGGCCAACCAACGCGAAGAAAATCATGGTGCTGGGTGGCGGGCCGAACCGGATTGGCCAGGGCATCGAATTCGATTACTGCTGCGTGCATGCCGCGATGGGACTGCGTGAAAATGGGTTCGAGACCATCATGGTCAACTGCAATCCGGAGACGGTGTCCACCGACTACGATACGTCCGATCGCCTCTATTTCGAATCGCTGACATTGGAAGATGTGCTGGAAATCGTGCGTATCGAAAAGCCTGTCGGCGTGATCGTGCAATACGGCGGGCAGACGCCGCTGAAACTGGCGCGCGACCTGGAGAAGAACGGCGTACCCATCATCGGCACCAGCCCCGACATGATCGATGCTGCCGAAGACCGCGAGCGTTTTCAGCAGATGTTGCAAAAACTGGGGCTGAAGCAGCCGCCCAACCGCACCGCACGCGATCCCGACAGCGCGCTTCGCATGGCCGAAGAGATCGGCTACCCGCTGGTGGTGCGCCCCAGCTATGTGCTGGGCGGGCGCGCCATGGAAATTGTGCGTGAGGAAGCTGACCTGCGCCGCTACATGACCGAAGCGGTGAAGGTGTCGAACGATTCGCCGGTGCTGCTCGACCGTTTTCTCAACGACGCCATCGAGGTCGACGTGGATGCGCTGTCGGACGGCGAACAGGTGGTGATCGGCGGCATTATGCAGCACATCGAGCAGGCAGGCGTGCATTCGGGCGACTCAGCGTGCTCGCTCCCCCCCTACAGTCTGTCGATGGATTTGCAGGACGAGTTACGCCGTCAAACGGTGGAAATGGCCAAGGCGCTGAAGGTGGTTGGCCTGATGAACGTCCAGTTCGCGATCCAGGGCGACACCGTATATGTGCTTGAAGTGAATCCGCGTGCGTCGCGTACCGTGCCCTACGTGTCCAAGGCCATTGGTGCGCCACTGGCCATGATTGCTGCGCGTGCCATGGCCGGGATTTCGCTCAAGTCGCAGGGATTCGAAAAAGAAATCATCCCGCCGTATTTTTGCGTGAAGGAAGCGGTGTTTCCGTTCCACAAGTTCCCCGGTGTCGACACCATTCTCGGCCCTGAAATGAAGTCGACCGGTGAAGTCATGGGCGTCGGCATCAACTTTGGCGAAGCCTTTCTCAAGTCGCAGCTGGCATCGAGTTCCGAATTACCGAAGCCGGGCGGGCGTGCTTTTGTCAGCGTGCGATCCGGGGGCCGTGATGAGGTGATCGCATTGGCGGGTGCCCTGCGTGACCTAGGGTTCAACCTGATTGCCACCCGTGGCACCGCGCAGGCGATTGAATCGGCTGGGATCCAGGTGGCCGTCGTCAACAAGGTCAAGGAAGGCCGCCCGCACATTGTCGACATGATTAAGAACGGCGATGTCGACTTCATCGTCAACGTGGTCGAAGACAAGAAGGCGGTCAATGATTCCTACGCCATCCGTGCAGAAGCGCTGGCACGGCGTGTGGTTTATTTTACGACGCTGGCCGGCGCGCATGCTGCCTGCATGGGCATGCAGCATGGTTCGGCCCTGGAAGTCTATTCCCTGCAAGCGCTGCACCGGCGTCTGCACTGATCCAAACAAGGTAACCCCGTGAGCAAAGTTCCCCTTACAGTAGTCGGCGTCGAAAAATTGCGCGTCGAGTTGCAACATTTGAAAAGCGTTGAGCGACCTGCCGTGATTCAGGCGATTGCCGAAGCACGTGCCCAAGGCGATCTCTCTGAAAATGCCGAGTACGATGCCGCCAAGGAAAAACAGGGATTCCTCGAAGGACGAATTGCTGATCTGGAAGGCAAACTGTCGAATGCGCAGATCATCGATCCGACTCAACTGGATGTGGACGGTCGTATCGTATTTGCCGCAACCGTTGAACTGGAAGACGTCGAGTCGGGTGATATCGTCACCTATCAGATCGTCGGTGACGACGAGGCCGATATCAAGCAGGGCAAGATTTCCGTGTCGTCGCCCATTGCCCGCGCACTGATCGGGAAATATGCCGGCGACAGCGTGGAAGTGCAGGCACCCGGCGGCGCGCGCCAGTACGAAGTCCTGGACGTTTTGTACAAATAGGCATGCGTCGCTTCTGGAACGGCCTCGCCGGTGTATTGCTGGTATTGTGGATCGGCGGTATGTGGGCGATCGGTTATATCGCTGCGCCGGTGCTATTCGCCAGTCTGGACGACAAGCAACTGGCCGGGATGCTGGCCGGCAAGCTTTTCAACATGATTGCCTGGATCGGGATTGTTTCTGCGGCGTATCTACTGATTTATCGGATTGCTCGAGAGGGCGGTGCTGCGCTGAAGACAGCGTTTTTCTGGGCAGTGGCATTGATGTTGGCACTCACCCTCGCGGGTCATTTTGGTATCCAGCCCATCATGCAGAGCCTGAAGGACCAGGCCATGCCGCATGCGGTCATGCAAAGCGTGTTTGCCGACCGGTTCGCCCGCTGGCATGGCGTGTCGAGTATTCTTTACCTGATTCAGAGTGCGCTGGGACTGGTGCTGGTCTGGCGCGCGGGTTTGGTGCGATAGCGGCCTGCTGTGTATCAGGCGGGAAGGGCAATGCCGGGCTTGTCGGCCGCCCGGTAAATGACCAGTATCTTTCCAATTTGTTGCACCGGCACTGCGGCCGTGGCGGTGCAGATTTCCTCCAGCCAGGCGCGGCGCGTGTCCAGTTCGTTGCTGGAGGTCTTGATCTTGATCAGTTCATGCGCTGCGAGCGCAAGCTCGATTTCCTTCAGAACGGCCGCAGTCAGCCCGTTACTTCCGATCATGACCACCGGCTGGCGGCTGTGAGCCAGGCTTTTGAGATGCTGTCGCTGAGCGGTCGTGAGTGATTTCATGCGTATTCCTTTAAACAAGCGCGGATTGTAGCCGATAGAGATGGTGCAGAAAGCGAAGCGAACCAAATCGGGCAGTGCGTGGATGCACGAGCACGTGACGGATCCTTACGTCAAAAAGGCGCAGCAGGACAGCTATCGGTCGCGTGCGGCTTACAAGCTGCTTGAAATCGACAAGCGGGATCATCTGTTGCGCGGCGGGATGACGGTCGTGGACCTGGGCGCGGCGCCCGGAAGCTGGTGCCAGGTCGTGCTCCAGAAGCTAAAGGGGGGCAGGGTCCTGGCCATTGATCTGTTGCCGATGGCACCGATGCCGGGTGTCGATGCCCTGGAAGGGGATTTCACCGAAGACGCGGCGCTACGCTGGCTGGAAGAAAGACTGCAGTCCCGGCAGGTGGACCTTGTATTAAGCGACATGGCGCCCAATATTAGTGGAGTGATGTTGCGTGATCAGGCCCGGCAGTATGAATTATGTGAGTTGGCGCTTGATTTTGCGGTGCGCTGGTTGAAACCAGATGGCGCCTTTCTCGTCAAAGTCTTTCAAGGCGTGGATTTTGAAGATTTCCGGGCGCAGATGCGGCAGTCATTCGAACAGGTGCTGATCCGCAAACCGGACGCCTCGCGTGACCGCAGTTCCGAAGTTTATCTGTTGGGGCGCAGGCCTTTTGCTGCACCGGATGACAGGCCGTGATACTGTCGTGACAGCCCGGCTGGATCGGGTTTAGAATGAGTCTAAATGTGCTGCTTTCAGCACGTAGGAGTAAATGTGAACAATTTGTCCAAGAACGTCGCCATCTGGATGATCATCGCCGTCGTGCTGATGACGGTGTTCAACCAGTTCGGTGCGCAGCGTGCCACGCAGTCGCAGATGCCGTACTCGCAGTTCATCGAAGAAGTGCGTCAACAACAGATCACCAAGGTGGTGATCGAGGGCAACGTGCTGAAGGGCGAGCGCAGCGATGGTCAGCGCTTCACCAGTTATGCGCCGTCCGACCCTTGGCTCGTTTCCGATTTGCTGAAAAACGGCGTGTCGGTCGAGGCCAAGCCTGAGGAACAGCCGTCCTTCCTGATGAGTCTGTTCATTTCGTGGTTCCCCATGCTACTGCTGATCGGCGTCTGGATTTTCTTCATGCGCCAGATGCAGGGCGGTGGCAAAGGCGGAGCGTTCTCGTTTGGCAAGAGCAAGGCGCGTCTCCTTGACGAAAACACCAACCCGGTCACCTTTGCCGATGTGGCAGGATGCGACGAGGCCAAGGAAGACGTCGTCGAAATGGTCGACTTCCTGAAAGACCCGTCCAAATTTCAGAAGCTGGGTGGACGGATTCCGCGCGGCGTGTTGCTGGTGGGTCCTCCCGGTACCGGTAAAACGCTCCTCGCACGTTCGATTGCCGGTGAGGCCAAAGTGCCATTCTTCAGCATTTCGGGTTCCGATTTTGTTGAAATGTTCGTCGGCGTCGGCGCCGCGCGCGTGCGCGACATGTTCGAGCAAGCGAAGAAGAGTGCGCCCTGCATCATTTTCATCGACGAAATCGATGCGGTCGGGCGCCAGCGCGGTGCGGGACTGGGCGGCGGCAACGACGAGCGCGAGCAGACCCTGAACCAGTTGCTGGTTGAGATGGATGGTTTCGAGGCAAATGCAGGCGTGATCGTGGTTGCCGCGACCAACCGGCCTGATGTGCTTGACCCTGCGCTGCTGCGTCCGGGTCGATTCGACCGCCAGGTGGTGGTAGGTCTGCCCGATATTCGGGGGCGTGAGCAAATCCTGCTGGTGCACATGCGCAAGGTGCCGGTTGCCCCTGATGTGCGCGCCGATATCCTGGCGCGTGGTACGCCGGGGATGTCTGGCGCAGACTTGGCCAACCTGGTCAACGAGGCCGCCCTGTTCGCCGCACGTGGCGATAAGCGCCTGGTGGACATGGACGACTTCGAGCAGGCCAAGGACAAGATCTTCATGGGCGCCGAGCGCAAGTCCATGGTGATCACCCCCGAGGACAAGAAGAAGACGGCTTACCACGAGTCGGGCCATGCGATTATCGGGATGTCCCTACCGGGCTGCGATCCGGTGCACAAGGTGACCGTGATCCCGCGTGGACGGGCGCTGGGCGTGACCATGTCGCTGCCTGAAATCGACCGCTACAGCCTGTACCAGGATCAGATGCTGGCGCAGATCGCCATGCTGTTTGGCGGGCGGGTGGCTGAGGAGATCTTCGTCGGCAGCATTTCGACCGGCGCGTCCAATGACTTTGAGCGCGCGACCAGCATCGCACGCGACATGGTGACCCGCTATGGCATGTCCGAGGCGCTGGGGCCGATGGTGTATGGCGAGAACGAGGGTGAAGTGTTTCTCGGACGATCGGTAACGACGCACAAGAACATGAGCGAGGCCACGATGCAGAAGGTCGACATCGAAATTCGTCGAATTCTGGACGAGCAATATGCCCGGGCCAAAACAATCCTGACCGAAGGTCGTGACAAGGTCGAGGCAATGACCGCCGCCTTGATGGAATGGGAAACCATTGATGCCGAGCAGATTGCCGACATCATGGCGGGACGTCCTGCCCGGCCGCCCAAGCCTTCCACAGCGCCGCAGCCACCGACAAATGGGGGCGACAAACCCAGCGCACCTGCTCCGGCTGCGCATCCCGCACAGGAAACCTGAGCCCGTTCCAGGGCCACCTACTACAATGGAGGGGCTTTCGCCCCTCTGTTTTTATGTCTCTTCTTCACGCAGGTTTGCACCGTCTCTCGCTGGCAAGGCCCCTGATCATGGGCATCGTCAATGTCACGCCGGATTCTTTCTCGGACGGCGGGCACTGGGTCGATTCCGGGGCGGCCGTTCGCCATGCGCTCGAACTTCGGGAAGCGGGCGCCGATATCCTGGACGTGGGGGGAGAATCCACCCGGCCCGGCGCGGCCGTGGTGCCGTCAGAGGCGGAGATCCAGCGCGTGGTGCCCGTGATCCAGACGCTCGCGGGCTTGGGGTGCGTGGTCTCGATCGACACCAGAAAGCCAGAAGTGATGCGGGCAGCACTGGATGCGGGCGCAGTCATGGTGAACGATGTCATGGCCCTGCGAGCGCCGGGAGCGCTGGAAACCGTGGCAGCCACGGATGCGGCGGTGTGCCTGATGCATATGCAGTGCGATCCCCAAACCATGCAGCAGTCGCCCCGTTATGACGATGTGGTCGAGGAGGTGAAGGGTTTCCTGCTCGACCGGGTGCAGGCCTGTGTTGCTGCTGGCATCGGCCGGGAACGCCTGGTGATCGACCCGGGATTTGGTTTTGGCAAGACGCTGCAGCACAATCTGTCACTGCTGAGGCATCTGGATCGTCTGGTCGTGCTGGAACTGCCTGTGCTGGCCGGGTTGTCGCGGAAATCGATGCTGGGGATTCTGAGTGGACGTGAAGTTGATCAACGCGAATTCGCGGGGGTTGCGGCGCATATGGTTGCCCTGGCTCGGGGCGCGAAAATGTTGCGGGTACATGATGTGGCGGCCACGCGTGACGCGTTGGCCATTTGGAATGCGGTGGAGGAACAACAGGATGGGACGTAAATATTTCGGCACCGATGGCGTGCGCGGCAAGGTGGGCGAATCGCCGATCACCCCCGAGTTTGTCATGCATCTGGGCTACGCGGCAGGGCAGGTGCTGGTGGCCGACCGCGGCAGCCTTCCGCCGAACCAGCACCCGACCGTGCTCATCGGCAAGGACACCCGCATTTCAGGCTACATGCTGGAAGCAGCTCTGGAGGCCGGGTTTACCGCAGCCGGCGTCAACGTGCTGATGACCGGGCCGATGCCGACGCCGGCGGTAGCGTACCTGACGCGTGCCTTACGCCTGCAGGCGGGGGTGGTGATCTCGGCTTCGCACAATCCTTTCGAGGATAACGGCATCAAATTCTTCTCGGCCAGCGGGGAGAAACTTCCGGATAGCGTGGAGGAGGCGATCGAGGCCCGCCTGGATCACCCGATGAAGACGGTCGAGGCGCGCCAGTTGGGGCGTGCGCGCCGGATGGAAGATGCGGCTGCGCGGTATATCGAGTTCTGCAAGAGTTCCTTCCCGAACAATCTCGATCTGCGAGGATTGCGTATCGTGGTGGATTGCGCCAACGGCGCGACCTATCACATTGCGCCGCATGTGCTGCATGAACTGGGGGCCGAGGTCATTTCAATCGGCAATGAGCCAAACGGGTTTAACATCAACGACCAATGCGGCGCGACGTATACCAAGTCGCTTGCCGATGCGGTCCGTTCCCATCGCGCGGATGTGGGCATTTCGCTCGACGGCGATGGCGACCGCCTGATGATGGCCGATGCCCAGGGCAGGATTTATGACGGCGACCAGCTGGTCTACGTGATCGCGCGTCACCGCATCCAGACAGGGTATATGAAGGGCGGCGTGGTCGGCACCCTGATGACCAATCTGGGCACCGAGCACGCTCTGGGGCGCATCGAGGTCCCATTTGAGCGCGCCAAGGTGGGCGACCGGTACGTGATGGAGCGCCTGCATGCAAACGGCTGGACCCTGGGAGGGGAAACCTCGGGGCATATCCTGTGTTTGGACAAGCACACCACCGGGGATGGCATTATTTCTGCGCTCCAGGTGCTGCGTGCCTTGCGCGAGACCGGCGAGACCCTGGATTCGTTTACCCGCGATCTGGAAACCTATCCGCAAGTCATGATCAACGTTCCGGTGGCAAAGAGCTTCAAACTGGATGCGGCCCCCGCTGTCAGTGCATCCGTTCTGGAAGCGGAGTCTGTGCTGAACGGGAGTGGCCGCATTGTCTTGCGCGCATCCGGCACCGAGCCATTGATCCGGGTGATGGTCGAAGGGCGCGATGCAGCCCTGGTGGCGCAAACCGCTAAAGCCATTGCCACGGCTGTACGGTCTGCGGCCGTTGTAGATTGATTGCCCACCCTGAAATATATCTATAATGATTGATCGTTAGTATACGGTCTGCGGCCGTTGTAGCTTGATTGCCCACCCTGAAATATATCTGTAATAATTGATCGTTAGTATGGCGACGTCGCCCATGCGGCAACGTCAACTACTATCGGAGTATTACCATGCGTGTTTCAAACAAGCTTCTTCAAGGTGCCCTGGCCGCGATGATGGGTCTGGCGTTTTCGGCCGGCGCTCTGGCCGTTGATGTGACTGGCGCAGGCGCGACTTTTCCCTACGCTGTGTACACCAAGTGGGCCGAAGCCTATCAGGTTGCAAGCGGCAACAAGGTCAACTACCAGGGGATCGGCTCGTCGGGCGGCATCAAGCAGATCAAGGCCAAGACGGTCGATTTCGGTGGCACCGATGCCCCTCTCGATGAGGCAGAACTGGACGCGGCGAAACTGGTGCAGATCCCAACCGTGATGGGTGGCGTTACGATCGTGATGAATGTCCCGGGGATCGCGTCAGGCAAGCTGAAACTGGATGGCCCCACAGCCGCCGGCATCTTCCGGGGTGCGATCACCAAGTGGAATGACCCGGCCATCGCCCGACTGAATCCCGGTACGGCTCTGCCCGGTCTGGCAATCACGGTGTCGCACCGCTCCGATGGTTCCGGCACCACCCATGTCTTCACCAGCTATCTGGCAAAACAGTCGATGGCGTTCATGCGCGAAGTTGGTGCAGGCAAAACGGTGAACTGGCCTGCCAACGCGGTGGGCGGCAAGGGCAACCCGGGCGTGGCTGCCAACGTGCAGAAAATCAAGGGTGCAATCGGCTATGTTGACATCGCCGATGCGATGAAAAACAACATGAATTTCGTCGCGCTGAAGAACCGTGCCGGCAACTACATCATCCCAAGCCAGGATGCCGTGGCGGACGCTGCTGCCGGGGCCAACTTCAAAATCAGGGGCATGGCGCCCGACCTTCTGGATCAGTCGCACAAGAATGCCTGGCCCATCACAACCGCCACCTTCGTGCTGGCGTATGAGAAGGGGTCTGATGCAGCCAAGCAAAAAAGCGTAGTGGACTTTATCACCTGGTCGCTGAACAACGGCCAGAAAATGGCTGAGGACGTGGGCTTTGTGGCCTTACCTGCAAATGTGGTGAAAATGGTCGAAGCCGAAATGAAGAACATCAAGTAAGGCAGCGTTCGCGCTGACCTGATGATTGCCGGACGTTTTGCCCGGTAATCTGCGAAAGTGGCTGTCTTCAGACGGCTGCTTCCGCAGATAAAAAACCAACCGATAGGCACCCACTGTGAGTGAGTCCAGCACAACTGCCGAAATTGACCTGCATGCAAAGCAGGTCAGGAAATTCCGGCTACAGGATCAGTTTTTCCATTACTCCACCCAGCTTTTTGCATTTGTCGTGCTGGCGTCGCTGGTGGGGATTCTGGCGTCACTCACGATTGAAGCCTGGCCCAGCCTCAAGGCGTTCGGCCCGGATTTTCTGTGGACCAATATCTGGAGCGTGCCGGACGACGAGTTTGGCGCCCTGGCGGCCATTTACGGCACGGTTGTGACGTCTGTTCTGGCCTTGCTGATTGCGATCCCCATCAGCTTCGGGATCGCGCTCTTTCTGACTGAAACCTGCCCGATATGGTTGCGACGCCCCTTAGGCACCGCGATCGAATTGCTCGCGGGCATTCCCTCGATCGTGTACGGCATCTGGGGGTTGTTCATCTTCGCGCCACTATTTGCCGAGTATGTCCAGCCGCCGATTCAGGATCTGCTGGGCGACGTTCCCGTGATTGGCGGCTGGTTTTCAGGTCCCCCCATCGGAGTGGGCATTCTGACAGCCAGCATCGTGCTGTCGATGATGGTGATTCCCTTTATCGCATCGGTCATGCGCGATGTGTTTTCAACCGTGCCACATGTGTTGCGCGAGTCCGCCTACGCGATGGGCTCCACGACCTGGGAGGTGATGCGCCATATTGTGCTGCCCTACACGCGGGTGGGGGTCATCGGCGGCATCATGCTGGGGCTGGGGCGCGCGCTGGGCGAGACGATGGCTGTCACTTTCGTGATCGGCAACGCCAATCGCATCAATGGCAGCCTGTTCGCGCCGGGCACCTCGATCGCCTCGACGCTGGCGAACGAGTTTGGCGAGGCCGACCCGGGCCTGCACATTGCGTCCCTGTTTGCATTGGGTCTGGTGCTGTTCGTCATCACCTTTTTCGTGCTGGCGATATCGCGCTGGCTCATCAGCCGCAGCATGGGCTCTGAAGGGCTGTAGACATGATGGTGAGCCTGTATACCCGCCGCATCTGGACCAACCGCATCGGCATCACCCTGTCCATGCTCGCGATGAGCCTCGGGCTGATCGCGCTGATGTGGATTTTGTTCACGCTGTTTTCCAAGGGGTTTGCCGCGCTGAGCTGGGATTTGTTCACCCAGGATACCCCTGCACCCGGGTCGGAAGGGGGCGGCTTGCGTAATGCCATCGTCGGAAGCGGGCTGATCCTGTTTTTCTCGATGCTGATTTCCACGCCGGTCGGCATCCTGGCAGGCATCTATCTGGCCGAGTACGGGCGCGTGTCGAAATTCGCCTCGTTCACCCGGTTCATGACCGACATCATGCTGTCCGCCCCCTCCATCGTGATCGGGTTGTTCGTCTATGCGCTGTTTGTAGCAACGACAGGCGGGTTTTCCGGCTGGGCCGGCTCGCTGGCGCTTGCCCTGATTGCCATTCCGGTCGTGGTACGAACGACCGAAAATATGCTCAAGCTGGTGCCCACCAGTTTGCGGGAGGCCGCATTCGCCGTGGGCGCGCCGCGCTGGCAGGTCTCGCTCAAGGTGACGCTGCGGGCAGTCAAGTCAGGAGTGGTGACAGGCGTGTTGCTGGCGATGGCACGCATCACCGGCGAGACGGCGCCGTTGCTGTTTACGGCGCTGAACAATCAGTTTTTCAGCACCAAGATGTCGGAGCCCATGGGCAACCTGCCGGTGGTGATCTACCAGTTTGCACTAAGCCCGTATGAAAACTGGGTTGATCTGGCCTGGGCCGGAGCGCTGCTGATCGCCCTGCTGGTATTGGGGGTCAATATCAGCGTGCGCATCATCTTCCGTGACAAAGACAAACGTTAATCTCACCCGAGTGTATCGATGACTGATCAAGCCATGCCATCCAGCGAAGAGGCGGTCCTGCAGGTTCGCAACCTGGATTTCTTCTATGGGGACTTCAAGGGCCTCAGCAACGTCAACCTGGACGTTGCGCACAACAAAGTGACAGCCTTTATCGGACCGTCGGGATGCGGCAAGTCCACCTTGCTGCGCACCTTCAACCGCATGTATGACCTGTATCCGGGCCATCGGGCCGAGGGCCAGATCCTGTTTCATGGGGAAAACCTGCTCGACAAGACGCAGGATGTGAATCTGGTTCGGGCCAAGATCGGCATGGTGTTTCAGAAGCCGACGCCGTTCCCGATGACGATCTATGAAAACATCGCCTTTGGCGTGCGCCTGTACGAAAAGCTGCCATCAAGCGCGATGGATGACCGGGTCGAATGGGCGCTCAAAAAGGCCGCCCTGTGGGGTGAAGTAAAGGACAAACTCCAGCAGAATGGCCTGTCGCTTTCGGGCGGTCAGCAGCAACGGCTGTGCATTGCGCGCGCGGTCGCGGTCAAGCCCGAGATCGTTCTGCTCGACGAGCCGACTTCGGCATTGGATCCCATTTCCACGGCCAAGATCGAAGAACTCATCAACGAACTGAAAAGCGATTACACGATTGCCATCGTGACCCATAACATGCAGCAGGCCGCCCGGATTTCCGATTTCACCGCGTTCATGTATCTGGGGGAGTTGATCGAGTTCAACGAAACCGGGACCCTCTTCATGCGCCCGGGCAAAAAGCAGACTGAGGATTACATTACCGGCCGTTTTGGCTAGTTCCGAGGCCTGCGGGGCGGCTTCGAGGTTGACCGTCCGGCTCGTTGCGCTTACCATCGCCGACTTTTCTTCGGCAGAATCCCATGCGCAAAAATATTGTAGCCGGTAACTGGAAAATGAACGGCAGCCTGGCTGAAAATGCCGCGTTGCTCTCCAAGCTCAAGCCGGCACTGGCTGGCATCGAGGCCGTGGTTTGCGTCCCTTTCCCGTATCTGGCGCAGGTTCAGGCCGAGTTGTCCGACTCGTCGATCGCGTGGGGTGCGCAAAACCTGTCCGAGCAAGCCAAGGGCGCATTCACTGGTGAAGTGTCGGCAGCCATGCTGCTGGATTTTGGCTGCAAATATGTCATCGTCGGCCACTCCGAACGGCGCAGCCTCTACGGTGAATCTGACGCACTGGTGGCGAGCAAATACATGGCAGCCCAAGCGGCAGGCCTGATTCCCATTCTATGCGTGGGCGAGTCACTTGATGAGCGTGAATCGGGTGTGACCGAGGCCGTGGTTGCCCGCCAGCTTGATGCCGTGATCGAAGCTGCTGGCGTGGCCTCGCTGTCAAAAGCGGTCGTCGCATACGAGCCTGTGTGGGCGATTGGAACCGGAAAAACCGCCTCCCCTGAGCAGGCTCAGGCAGTGCACGCCTTTATCCGCGGCAAGATTGCCGTACTCGATGCAAGCGTGGCGGATCAGCTGGTGATCCAGTATGGGGGTAGCGTAAAGGCTTCGAATGCGGCAGAATTGATGGCCCAGCCGGATATTGATGGTGGCCTGATTGGCGGCGCATCACTGGTTTCGGAAGAATTCGTGGCAATTTGCCAGGCTGCGGCAAAGTAAGAGTCGAGTTTATGGAAACGTTAGTCTGGATCGTTCATATTGTAGTTGCCATCTCCGTGATTGTGCTGATATTGCTACAGCATGGAAAAGGTGCCGACATGGGCGCTGCATTTGGTGGTGGGTCGGCTGGGAGCCTGTTCGGCTCAACTGGGTCAGCCAACTTTTTAAGCCGGACGACAGCCGTTCTGGCAACCGTCTTTTTTCTGACCAGCTTGACGCTGGTCTATTTTGGACTTCAGCAACACAAGCCATCCAGCGTGGTCGAACGGACTGAAATGCCTGCACCTACTCCAATGCCGGTTTTGCCAGCAGTCGCCCCAAGCCCGGACGGCGGTTCGAAAGCGGGTGACATTCCGCAGTAATCATAAAAGTTTAATTAAGGCTTGCGCCTGCTTCGTGCGGGTGTGGGACCTTCGGCCGACGTGGTGGAATTGGTAGACACGCTATCTTGAGGGGGTAGTGACCGCAGGTCGTGCGAGTTCGAGTCTCGCCGTCGGCACCATCAAATTTCCTGATTCATTCATTAGCGGTAGCTATTGGGTAAGCTATTGAATTTAAATAGGAAAACGCATAATTTCCGGCTTGACAGCCGGGCCTCTCCGCTAATAAACTCGACTCATAATTAATTAACAGCTCCTACACGAGCATAGCCGGAGGATCGCGGTGCTGGAAAATTACCTCCCCATTCTGCTGTTTATTCTGGTCGGCCTGGCCTTTGGGGTCGTCCCGATTCTCGCAGGGGGTTTGTTGGCTCCCCACCGCCCGGATAGCGAAAAAAATTCACCCTACGAATGCGGATTCGAGGCTTTCGAGGATGCGCGCATGAAATTCGATGTGCGCTACTACCTGGTTGCGATCCTGTTCATTCTGTTCGATCTGGAAATCGCCTTCCTTTTCCCGTGGGCGATCGTCCTTGAGGAAATCGGGCTGGCGGGTTTTCTGGCCATGATGGTGTTCCTTGGCATCCTGGTTGTGGGTTTTGTCTATGAGTGGATGAAAGGGGCGCTGGAGTGGGAGTGATTTTTTCGCGCTGCTGGGTACGTGCTCCTGCAGTTGATCGGATGGAGCGGACCGCATGAGCATCGAAGGTATTCTCGAGCAGGGCTTTGTCACCACCAAGGCCGACCAGCTTATCAACTACATGCGCACCGGATCGATGTGGCCGATGACCTTCGGCTTGGCATGCTGCGCGGTGGAGATGATGCAGGCAGGCGCATCGCGCTACGACCTCGACCGTTTTGGCATTGTGTTCCGTCCCAGCCCCCGGCAGTCCGACGTGATGATTGTCGCGGGGACGCTGTGCAACAAGATGGCGCCTGCGCTGCGCAAGGTGTATGACCAGATGGCTGAGCCGCGCTGGGTGGTTTCCATGGGATCGTGTGCGAATGGTGGCGGCTATTATCATTATTCCTATTCGGTGGTGCGGGGTTGTGACCGCATCGTGCCGGTGGATATCTACGTTCCGGGCTGCCCGCCGACCGCGGAGGCGCTGATATTTGGCCTCATCCAGTTGCAAAACAAGATTCGCCGCACCAACACTATCGCCCGGTAACGCCCCCATGTCCGCGAAGCTGGAAACCCTCTCTGCCAAATTGAACGTCCTCCTGGGTGATGCGCTTGTCGAGATTGTCGACCGCCTGGAAGAGTTGACGCTTGTCGTCAAACCTGAAGCCTATCTGGCCGCCATGCTCACGTTGCGGGATCATCCGGATTGCCGCTTCGAGCAGTTGATCGACCTGTGCGGGATGGACTATTCGAATTACGGTGGGGGCGTATGGGCCGGCGCGCGCTTTGCAGCTGTCTCACAGCTGTTGTCTGTGACAAACAACCAGCGCGTCCGTGTGCGCGTATTTTGTCCTGATGATGGGTTGCCGGTGGTGGCGTCGGTCATTGAAGTCTGGCCGTCTGCCAACTGGTATGAGCGCGAGGCGTTTGATTTGTTCGGCATCGTGTTCGAGGGGCACCCTGACTTGCGTCGATTGCTGACCGACTATGGATTTATCGGCCACCCCTTCCGCAAGGACTTTCCGCTTTCGGGGCACGTCGAGATGCGTTATGACCCCAACCAGAAGCGTGTGATCTACCAGCCGGTGTCGATCGACCCGCGCGAAGTGACGCCGCGCATCGTGCGGGATGAAAGCTATGGGGGTGACCGCTGATGGCCGAAATCCGCAACTACACGATGAACTTTGGCCCGCAGCATCCGGCTGCGCACGGCGTGTTGCGTCTGGTGCTGGAGCTCGACGGCGAGGTGCTTCAACGTGCCGACCCCCATATCGGGCTGCTTCATCGCGGCACCGAAAAACTGGCTGAACACAAGACATTCCTGCAGTCCGTGCCCTACATGGATCGACTCGACTATGTGTCGATGATGGTCAACGAGCATGCCTATGTGATGGCGATCGAGAAGCTGCTGGGCATTCAGGTGCCGGAGCGTGGCCAGTACATTCGCGTGATGTTCGACGAGATTACTCGGCTGCTCAATCACCTGTTGTGGCTGGGTGCGCATGCGCTCGACGTGGGTGCGATGACGGTGTTCCTGTACGCCTTCCGTGAACGCGAAGACCTGATGGACGTCTACGAGGCGGTGTGTGGCGCGCGCCTGCACGCAGCCTACTATCGCCCGGGTGGGGTGTATCGTGATCTGCCCGACAGCATGCCGAAGTACGAAGCCCAGCACACCCGTAACGATGCTTCCATGAAGGCGATGAACGATAATCGCCAGGGAACGATGCTCGACTTCCTGGAGGATTTCACCCGGCGCTTCCCGGGCTATGTCGATGATTATGAAACCTTGCTGACTGACAATCGCATCTGGAAACAGCGTACGGTCGGCATCGGCGTGGTGTCGCCCGAACGCGCCAAGGCTTTGGGCTTTACCGGTGCGATGCTGAGAGGATCGGGCGTCGAGTGGGACGTGCGCAAGAAGCAACCCTACGAAGTTTACGACCGCATGGATTTCGATATCCCGGTTGGCACCAACGGCGACTGTTACGACCGTTATCTGGTGCGGATCGAAGAGATGCGGCAATCCAATCGCATCATCAAGCAGTGCATCGACTGGCTGCGCGTCAATCCCGGCCCGGTTATCGTCGACAACCACAAGGTTGCGCCGCCGTCGCGGATGGACATGAAGCAGAACATGGAAGAGCTGATTCACCACTTCAAGCTTTTCACCGAAGGCATGCATGTGCCGGCGGGTGAGGCCTACGTCGGCGTGGAGCACCCTAAAGGGGAATTCGGTATTTATCTGGTGTCGGATGGCGCCAACAAGCCCTACCGGATGAAAATCCGTGCGCCCGGCTACGCGCATCTGGCCGGGCTCGACGAAATGGCGCGCGGCCACATGATTGCCGACGTTGTGGCCATTATCGGCACCCAGGATATTGTTTTTGGAGAGATCGACCGCTGATGGCCAACCCTGATTCAAACAGCCTTCTGCTGAGCGCCGAATCGCTGGCGCTGATCGATGTGGAAGTCGCCAAGTATCCTGCCGACCAGAAGCAGTCGGCCGTGATGGCCGCGCTGCGGATCGCGCAGGTGGAACGTGGCTGGCTGACGCCCGAACTGATCGAGTATGTGGCTGATTATCTCGGCATGCCGTCGATTGCCGCGTATGAGGTGGCCACCTTCTACAACATGTTCGACACCGGTCCTGTCGGGCGTCACAAGATCACGCTGTGCACCAATCTGCCGTGCATGCTGATGGGGGCAGGGGAGGTGGGCGAGCACCTGAAGAAGAAGCTGGGCGTTGGTTATGGCGAAACAACCGAAGATGGCCGTTTCACCCTGAAAGAAGGCGAATGCATGGGCGCCTGCGGAGATGCGCCGATGTGCCTGCACAACAACCATGTCATGCACACCCATCTCACCCCCGAGATGGTGGACGACCTACTGGACAAGCTGAAATGAGTTTGCTCACTCCCGACATCAAGGTTTGCAGCTGGACGCAGGCGCTTGAAAATCCCGCATCGCTTGACACCTACGTGGCCAACGGCGGGTATCAGGCGTTGCGTCGGGTGCTGACCGAACCGGTGTCGGCCGATGCGATCATTGCCGAACTCAAGACCAGCGCGTTGCGTGGGCGGGGCGGGGCAGGCTTTCCCACCGGGCTCAAGTGGAGCTTCATGCCGCGTGCGTTTGCCGGCGACAAGTACATCGTCTGCAACAGCGACGAAGGCGAGCCGGGTACCTTCAAGGACCGCGATATTCTTCGTTACAACCCGCACCAGCTGATCGAGGGTATGGCGATCGCAGGGTATGTGCTGGGGGCGCGTGTCGGTTACAACTATATCCACGGCGAAATCTTCGAGGTGTATGAATCCTTCGAACGCGCATTGAAAGAAGCCCGCGAAGCGGGCTACCTCGGCGACAAGCTGTTCGGCACTGATTTCAGTTTTGAGCTGCATGCGCACCAGGGGTATGGCGCGTATATCTGCGGCGAGGAAACTGCGCTGCTGGAATCCGTCGAAGGCAAGAAAGGCCAGCCGCGCTTCAAGCCGCCTTTCCCGGCCAGCTTCGGTCTGTATGGCAAGCCGACGACCATCAACAATACTGAAACACTGGCCTCGGTGCCGTGGATCATGCAGCACGGCGGCCAGGCCTTTCTGGAACTCGGCAAGCCTAACAACGGCGGCGCCAAGATGTTTTCGGTGTCGGGCCATGTCAACAAGCCGGGCAATTATGAAGTTGCGCTTGGCACCCCTTTTTCTGCGCTGCTCGAAATGGCAGGCGGCGTGCGCAACGGCCACAAGCTGAAGGCCGTCATCCCGGGCGGTTCGTCAGCACCGGTGTTACCAGCCGACATCATGATGGACTGCACCATGGACTTCGATTCGATCGCCAAGGCCGGATCGATGCTGGGGTCGGGGGCCGTCATCGTGATGGACGAAACTGTCTGCATGGTGCGCGCGCTGGAGCGGCTGTCCTATTTTTATCATGAAGAGTCGTGTGGACAGTGCACTCCGTGCCGAGAAGGCACCGGATGGATGTACCGGGTGATCCACCGGATCGAGCATGGGCAGGGTCGCCCCGAGGATCTGGACCTGCTCAACAGCGTGGCAGGCCGCATCGGCGGGCACACGATCTGTGCGCTGGGTGATGCTGCTGCCATGCCGGTGCAAAGCTTCCTCAAACATTTTCGCCATGAGTTCGAGCATCACATCGAACACAAGCGCTGCATGGTCTGAACGGAAAAGTAACGATGGCAACGCTCAATATCGAAATTGACGGACGCGCGCTTCAGGTCGAAAGCGGCAAAACCATCATGGATGCTGCGAATCAGGCAGGCATCACGATTCCGCATTTCTGTTACCACAAGAAACTGTCGATCGCGGCCAATTGCCGCATGTGTCTGGTGCAGGTGGAAAAAGCGCCCAAGCCGTTGCCCGCGTGCGCTACGCCTGTCACCGACGGCATGAAGGTGCTTACCCGCTCCGAATATGCGGTGAACGCACAGAAAAGCGTGATGGAGTTTCTGCTCATCAATCACCCGCTCGACTGCCCGATCTGCGATCAGGGCGGCGAGTGCCAGTTGCAGGATCTTGCCGTCGGCTATGGCGGCTCGTCGTCGCGCTATCAGGAAGTCAAGCGCGTGGTGCACGAGAAGAATCTCGGTCCGCTCATTGCCACCGACATGACGCGCTGCATCCACTGCAGCCGTTGCGTGCGCTTCGGCCAGGAGATCGCAGGGATCATGGAACTCGGGATGGCCGGGCGGGGGGAGCACACCGAAGTGATGCCCTTCCTGAAGCACCAGGTCGCGTCCGAACTGTCGGGTAACGTGATCGACCTGTGCCCGGTGGGTGCATTGACCAGTAAACCTTTCCGGTACACGGCCCGCACGTGGGAACTGGCTCGCCGCAAGTCGATCAGCCCGCATGACAGCCTGGGTTCGAACCTGACCGTGCACGTCAAGGACAACAAGGTGATGCGCGTCGTCCCCGATGAAAACGAAGACGTCAACGAATGCTGGCTGGCAGACCGCGACCGGTTTTCCTATGAAGGGCTGAATACGCCAGAACGGCTGACACAGCCCATGATCAAGCATGAAGGTCGCTGGGTCGAGGCCACCTGGCAGGAAGCGCTCGATTTCGTTGCGCACAAGTTGAAAGGCATTCCGGCCGACCAGATCGGTGCCCTGTCCACGCCGTATCGCTCGGCAGAAGAGTTGTTCCTGTTGCAAAAGCTGGTGCGCGCCATGGGCAGCGGCAACGTCGACCACCGCCTTCGGCAATCGGATTTCACGCTCGACGACAAGGCCAAGGGCGGATTCTGGCTGGGCATGCCCGTGACGTATATGTCCCGCCTCAACCGGATGCTGGTCGTGGGCTCCAATCTGCGCAAGGACCACCCGCTGATGGCGCACCGGATTCGCGAATCGGTTCGCTGGTCCGGGCAACTCAACCTGATCAACGCCGCAGAAGACGAATTCCTGGGCAAGGTGCACGCCAAGAAGATCGTGCCGCCTTCGCAACTGGCGACTGCCCTGGCAGCCGTTTGCCGTGCGCTGGCCGAAATGAAGAACCAGCCAGTGCCCGAGATTGCCCGGCATGGCGTGGTCGACGATGTTGCTCGCGTGATGGCCGAGAGCATTGCAGGTGGGGAAACCCGTGCGGTTTTCCTGGGCAACATGGCGCAGCACCATTCCAGTTTCTCGCAGATTCATGCGCTGGCACAGGCCCTAGCAAAGCTCGCAGACGCCAGCTTCGGGGTGCTGGGTGAGGCCGCCAACAGCGTAGGAGCGGTGGCGGTGGGTGCGATTCCAGGATGCGGTGCGCTGGGCCGGTCCGGCATCAAGGGCCTTAATGCGCAGCAGATGCTGGCGCAGCCGTTGCGTGCCTATCTGCTGCTGGCGGTCGAGGCCGAGCTCGATACCCACGACCCCGTCACCGCGATGTCCAGCCTCAATGCGGCGGAATTTGTTGTCGTGATGTCGCCCTACAAAGGCAAGTCGCTCGACTATGCAGACGTTCTGCTGCCTATCGCGCCGTGGACCGAAACCTCCGGCACCTTCATCAATACGGAAGGCCGCGTGCAAAGTTTCAGTGCCGTCGTGGAGCCGCTTGGCGAGACACGCCCGGCATGGAAGGTGCTGCGGGTGCTGGGCAACTTGCTGGGCCTGGAAGGCTTCGACCATGACGATTCCCGCGACGTGTTGCGGGATGCGCTGGGAGAGACCCCCACCGGGTCGGTTCAGGCTTTCCTGTGCAATGAAGTCAGCGGGGTGACGGCGAGCCCGCCACAGGCATCCGAAGGCCTTGAGCGCGTTGCCGAAGTGCCGATTTATCAAACCGATGCCGTCGTGCGTCGTTCTCCTTCTTTGCAGAAAACGCAGGATGCGGCGCTCCCGGTCGCCCGAATGAACAGCCGTCTGATCCGCAAGCTTGGGCTGAATGAGACCGGTCGGGTCTCGGTTCGACAAACCGCTTCGGCATTGACCCTGAAGGTGGAGTGCGATGATCTGCTGCCGGACAATTGCGTTCGCATTCCGAGTGGCCACCCGCTGACCGCGGGGCTTGGGCCGATGTTTGGCCCGATCACGGCGGAGAAAGCCTGATGGAGAGTATGGGCATGGACTGGGACACGATTCAAACCGTCGTCTGGACGCTGATCAAGATCATGCTGGTGGTCGCGCCGCTGATGCTGGGTGTGGCCTACCTCACCTACGCCGAGCGCAAGATCATCGGCTGGATGCAGGTTCGCATCGGCCCCAACCGCGTGGGTTTCCAGGGACTGCTGCAGCCGATTGCAGACGGCTTGAAGCTGCTGATGAAGGAAATCATCATCCCCGCCGGTGCCAACCGCGGGCTGTTCATCCTGGGGCCGATTCTTGCGATTGCGCCTGCGCTGGCAGCCTGGGCCGTGATTCCGTTTACCGACACGCTGGTCCTGGCCAATATCAATGCCGGCCTGCTGTATGTGATGGCCATCACCTCGATGGGGGTGTATGGCGTCATCATTGCGGGCTGGGCGACCAACTCGAAGTACGCCTTTCTCGGCGCCATGCGTTCAGCGGCCCAGATCGTTTCGTATGAAATTGCCATGGGTTTCGCGCTGGTGGGCGTGCTGATGGCAGCGCAGTCGCTCAATCTGATTGATATCGTGCGCGGGCAGGATGGGGGCCTCCACCAGTGGTACATCTGGCCGCTGTTTCCGCTGTTTATGGTGTATCTGATCGCGGGCGTGGCCGAGACCAACCGTTCTCCGTTCGACGTCGCCGAAGGTGAATCTGAAATTGTCGCCGGCTTCCACGTTGAGTATTCTGGCATGGCCTTTGCCGTGTTCTTCCTGGCTGAATATGCCAACATGATCCTGGTCGCCACGCTGACCACGCTGATGTTCCTCGGCGGCTGGCTGTCGCCAGTGAGTTTCCTGCCGGATGGCATCATCTGGTGGATGCTCAAGACTGGATTCGTGCTGTTCCTGTTCCTGTGGTTCCGCGCCACTTTCCCGCGCTATCGTTACGACCAGATCATGCGTCTGGGCTGGAAAGTCTTCATCCCCATTACCATCGTCTGGATCGTCGTCGTGGGCGGTATGATGCAGACGCCGTATGGATATCTCTTCCATTGAGCGCGCCATGAAAAAGATAACCAATTTCTTCGGCAGCCTGCTCCTGATCGAACTTCTGCGCGGCATGATGCTGACCGGGCGTCATATGTTTGCGCGCAAGATCACGGTGCAGTATCCAGAAGAGAAGACTCCGCAATCGCCGCGATTCAGAGGATTGCACGCGTTGCGTCGCTACCCGAATGGCGAGGAACGCTGCATTGCCTGCAAACTGTGCGAAGCCGTGTGTCCGGCATTGGCCATCACCATCGAATCGGAAAAGCGCGATGACGGCACCCGTCGCACCACGCGCTACGACATCGACCTCACGAAGTGCATTTTCTGCGGATTTTGCGAGGAGTCCTGTCCGGTCGACTCCATTGTCGAAACCCGCATCCTCGAATACCACGGGGAAAAACGCGGCGACCTGTATTACACCAAGCCCATGCTGCTTGCCATTGGCGATCAGCATGAAGCGCAAATCGCGAAAGACCGCGCTGCCGACGCAAAGTACCGCTGACGAATTGACATGACTTACACAACCGCGATCTTCTATTTTCTTGCCACCATCCTGGTGCTGGCCGGCCTGCGCGTCATCACTGCGCGCAACCCGGTGCATGCTGCCCTGTTCCTGGTGCTGGCCTTTTTCACTGCGGCCGGCCTGTGGATCCTGATGGAAGCCGAGTTCCTCGCCATTACGCTGGTGCTGGTTTACGTGGGGGCGGTGATGGTGCTGTTCCTGTTTGTGGTGATGATGCTCGATATCAATCTGGACAAGTTGCGCGAGGGGTTCTGGGATTACCTGCCGCTTGCAGGCTTCGTCTCGGTGCTGCTGATGATTGAGATGGCGCTGATCCTGGGGAGCAAGCACTTCGGGCTGGACGTCATGGGCAAACCCGAACCGCTTGCCGCGGGTTACAGCAACACCAAGGAACTCGGTCGACTGTTGTATACCGATTATGTCTACGCGTTCGAACTGGCCGCGGTGATTCTGCTGGTGGCGATTGTGGCTGCGATTGCGCTGACCCTGCGCCGCCGCAAGGACAGCAAATACGTTGACCCCGCCGAGCAGGTGAAGGTCAAGCGCAATGATCGTCTGCGCATCGTGAAAATGAAGTCGGAGCAAAAACAGGAAGCGGGGGAGAAGGGCGCATGATTTCCTTATCGCATTATTTGGTGCTGGGTGGCGTGCTGTTCGCCATCGCTGTGCTGGGCATCTTTCTCAACAGGAAAAACGTCATCATCCTGTTGATGGCAATCGAATTGATGCTGCTCGCTGTCAACATGAACTTCATCGCGTTTTCGCATTATCTGAGCGACATTCACGGGCAGGTCTTCGTGTTCTTCATCCTCACGGTTGCGGCTGCGGAGTCGGCCATTGGCCTGGCGATCCTGGTTGTGCTGTTCCGCAGCATGCGCACCATCAATGTTGATGACCTCAACCACCTGAAAGGCTGAGGCATGGACATGCAAACTCTTTATCTGATTGTGCCACTGGCGCCCCTGCTGGGCGCAGTGATTGCCGGTCTGTTCGGGCGCGTGATCGGCCGTACGCTGTCTCACACCGTCACAATCGCCGGGGTGGCGATAGCTTTCGTTGCCTCATTCCTGATTTTTCAGGATGTGCTCGCGGGTAACACCTGGAACGGCACGGTCTACACTTGGATGGTGCTGGGTGATTTGCGCTTCGAGGTCGGTTTCCTGATCGATTCGCTGACGACCATGATGATGCTGGTCGTCACCTTCGTGTCGTTGATGGTGCATATCTACACCATCGGCTACATGCAGGACGACCCCGGGTATCAGCGCTTTTTCAGCTATATCTCGCTGTTCACCTTCTCGATGTTGATGCTGGTGATGAGCAACAACTTCCTGCAGTTGTTCTTCGGCTGGGAAGCGGTGGGCCTGGTTTCCTATCTGCTGATCGGCTTCTGGTACAACAAGGAAACCGCGATTTACGCCAACCTCAAGGCCTTCCTGGTCAACCGCGTCGGCGACTTCGGCTTTATTCTGGGTATCGGGCTGGTATTGGCGTATTTCGGCACGCTCGATTACGCCACTGTGTTCGCCAACGCGCCCGCGCTTGCCAACGAAACCATTACCTTGTTGCCCGGCACGCCGTGGATGCTGATGACCGTCATCGGCATCCTGCTGTTTATTGGCGCGATGGGTAAATCGGCGCAGTTCCCGCTGCACGTCTGGCTGCCCGATTCGATGGAAGGCCCGACGCCGATTTCCGCGCTGATCCACGCCGCGACGATGGTGACCGCCGGCATCTTCATGGTCGCGCGCATGTCCCCGCTGTATGAACTGTCCGACGTGGCGTTGAGCTTCATCATGGTCATCGGCGCCATCACCGCGCTGTTCATGGGCTTGCTCGGCATCGTGCAGAACGACATCAAACGCGTGGTGGCCTATTCGACGCTGTCCCAGTTGGGCTACATGACCGTCGCGCTCGGCGCCTCGGCCTATTCGGTCGCGATCTTCCACCTGATGACGCATGCCTTCTTCAAGGCGCTGCTGTTCCTCGCGGCAGGCTCGGTCATCATCGCCGTGCACCACAACCAGGACATCCGCTACATGGGTGGCCTCAAGAAATACATGCCGATCACCTGGATCACTTCGTTGATCGGTTCGCTGGCGCTGATCGGCACCCCTTTCCTGTCAGGCTTCTATTCCAAGGAAACCATCATCGAGGCCGTCAAGTTGTCGAATCTGCCCATGGCCGACCTGGCCTACTGGGCGGTATTGATTGGCGTGTTTGTCACGGCCTTCTATTCCTTCCGCATGTATTTCCTCGTCTTCCACGGCAAGGAGCGTTTCCACAATGCGCACCATGGCCATGACGATGACCACGCCCATCATGGCGGCGGGACGCCTCACGAGACACCCTGGGTGATTACCGGACCGTTGCTGGCGCTGGCGTTGCCGTCGCTTGCCATTGGCTACATGACCATCGAGCCCATGCTGTATGGCGACTTCTTTGGTACAGCCATCTACGTCGCAGACAACCATCCGGTCATGACCCAGCTTAACCAGCATTTCCACGGTGCGGCCGCCTATGCCCTGCATGCCGTGGCGACGCTGCCTTTCTGGCTGGCTGCAGCCGGGGTCGGACTGTCCGCCTTCTTTTACCTCAAGCGCCCGGACATCCCCGCTGCGCTTCAGAAGCGGTTTAGCTTCCTGTACAGCATGCTGATCAACAAGTACTGGTTCGACGAACTGTACAGCTGGGTGTTTGCCAAGGGCGCCCGCGCGCTTGGCGGGACCTTGTGGCGGCACGGCGATCAGAACGTTATCGACGGCCTCATCGTCAACGGTTCCGCGCATCTGGTTGAGCGCCTGTCCAGACTCGTGCGCGCCTTCCAGTCGGGCTACATCTACCACTACGCTTTTGCCATGCTGATCGGGGTGTTTGCCCTGGTAACGTGGTTTACTCGCCCCTTCTAAATGATGCCCATGTTCGGACAGTCGATTCTCTCTCTCGTCATCTGGGTCCCGATTCTGGCCGGGGCCCTGGTGCTGGCCACCGGTTCCGACCGCAACGCGGCGCTGGCTCGCTGGGTGGCGCTTGCTGGTGCATTGTTGGGGCTGATCGTGGCGATTCCGCTCGCCACCGGCTTCGACACCACGACGTCTGCAATGCAGTTCGTCGAAAAGGCAGCGTGGTTGCCGGCTTTCAACGTCCATTACCACCTCGGCGTCGATGGCATTTCGATGCCGCTGATCCTGTTGAACAGCTTCATCACCGTGCTGGTGGTGATTGCTGGCTGGCAGGTGATCCAGGATAAAGTTGCGCAGTACATGGCGGCTTTCCTGATCATGTCCGGCCTAATCAACGGCGTGTTCGCTTCGCTCGACGGCATCCTGTTCTATGTCTTCTTCGAAGGCATGCTGATTCCGCTGTACCTGATCGTCGGCGTGTGGGGCGGACCGAATCGCGTGTATGCCGCGTTCAAGTTCTTCCTCTATACGCTGCTCGGCTCGCTGCTGATGCTGGTGTCGATGATTTATCTCTACTTCCAGTCCGGCGGCAGCTTCGACATCCAGACCTGGCATGCCACCACGCTCGGCATGACGGCGCAGACCCTGATGTTCTTCGCCTTCCTGCTGGCGTTTGGGGTCAAGGTGCCGATGTGGCCGGTGCATACCTGGTTGCCCGATGCCCACGTCGAAGCGCCCACCGGCGGCTCGGTGGTGCTGGCAGCCATCACCCTGAAAGTCGGCGCGTACGGCTTCCTGCGCTTTATCCTGCCGATCCTGCCGGATGCCAGCGCGGAACTGGCCTGGTTCGTCATCCTGTTGTCGCTGATCGCCGTCGCGTACATCGGACTGGTCGCGCTGGTTCAGGCCGACATGAAAAAGCTCATCGCCTATTCGTCGATTGCCCACATGGGGTTCGTCACGCTCGGCTTCTTCATGTTCAATGAGTTGGGCGTCGAAGGCGGATTGGTGCAGATGATTTCGCACGGCTTCGTTTCCGCTGCGCTGTTCTTGTGCATCGGCGTCATGTACGACCGCATTCATTCGCGCCAGATCAAGGATTACGGCGGCCTGGTCAACAGGATGCCGGTGTTCGCCGCGTTTTTCATGCTGTTCGCCATGGCGAACGCCGGGTTGCCGGCCACCAGCGGCTTTGTGGGTGAATTCATGGTGATCATGGCCGCCACCCAGGTGAACTTCTGGTTTGCCTTCGTCGCAGCCACCACCCTGATCCTCGGCGCGGCGTATACCTTGTGGATGTACAAGCGCGTGGTGTTCGGCAACGTCACCAACCCGCACGTCGATGAAATGAAGGACGTCAACGCGCGTGAAATCCTGCTGTTGGGCGTGCTCGCTGTCTGCGTGCTCGGTATGGGCCTGTATCCCAAGCCGTTCACGGATGTGATGCATGTGTCCGTGGTCGACCTGTTGGCGCATGTCGCCCAAAGCAAACTGCCTTAAGGTTCAAAGATGAGCGACTCCCTGATGCAATTCGCGCCCGTGCTGCCAGAGATTTTTGTCCTGGTCATGGTCTCGCTGATTCTGATCATCGACGCAGCTGTCGATGACAGCAAGCGCTATCTGGCCTACATCCTGTCGTTGGCCACCCTGGCGGGCGCGGCATTCCTGACCGTGCGCGATTTTTCCACCATGCCGGTGCTGGCGCTGGGCGGGCTGGTCGTGGACGATCCGCTGTCGGACGTGCTGAAGCTGTTCCTGTACCTGACCGTTGCAGTCGTACTGGTGTATTCGCGCGATTACCTGCGCGAGCGGGGGCTCTACAAGGGTGAGTTCTTCGTGCTGTCGCTGTTTGCGCTGCTGGGCATGATGGTGATGGTGTCGTCCACCCATTTCCTCACCCTCTACCTGGGCCTCGAACTGCTTTCGCTGTCGCTCTACGCCATGGTTGCGCTGCAGCGTGATTCCCCGGTGGCGACCGAAGCCGCGATGAAGTATTTCGTTCTGGGTGCGCTGGCATCGGGCATGCTGCTTTACGGCATGTCGATGGTATACGGCGTGACCGGCTCCCTGTCGCTCGGCAATATTGCCATTGCCCTGCAATACGGCACCGAATTGCAGATCCCGCTGGTCTTCGGCATCGTCTTCATCGTGGCCGGATTGGGCTTCAAGCTTGGTGCGGTGCCGTTCCACATGTGGGTACCCGACGTCTACCATGGGGCGCCGACAGCGATGACGCTGTTCATCGGCAGCGCACCCAAGATCGCAGCCTTCGCCTTTGTTGTGCGCATCCTCGGGCAGGGGCTGGAATCCCAGGTGGCCGAGTGGCGCGACATGCTGGTCATCCTGGCCGTGCTGTCGATGGCCATCGGCAACTTCGCGGCCATCGCCCAGACCAATCTGAAACGCATGTTCGCGTATTCGACCATCTCGCACATGGGCTTCATGCTGCTGGGCATCCTGGCAGGAACGGAAAACGGCTACGGTAGCGCCATGTTCTACGTGCTGGTGTATACGCTGATGAGCCTGGGCGGCTTCGGCATGATTCTTCTGCTGTCGCGCGCCGGCTTCGAAGCCGACAAACTGGAGGATTTCAAGGGGCTGAACCGCCGTAACCCCTGGCTCGCGTTCCTGATGCTGATGCTGATGTTTTCCATGGCAGGGGTGCCGCCGATGGTCGGCTTCTACGCCAAGCTATCGGTGCTGCAGGCCGTGGTGGAAATTGGCTACGTCTGGCTTGCCGTTGCCGCGGTCATGTTCTCCTTGGTCGGAGCGTTCTACTATCTTCGCATCGTCAAGCTGATGTACTTCGACACCCCGAACGACGCAGCACCGATCGTCACCAGCCCCGACACCCGATTCATCATGTCGGCCAACGGCCTCGCCGTCCTTGCGCTCGGCATCCTGCCGCAGCCCCTGATGACGGTGTGCGTTCAGGCCATCGGCGCCTCTTTCTGACCGTGCCTCGCCCGAGCCGAACGGCTCGGGCGCTGCGCGCGCGATGAACGTCCTGTTCAGCAGGGCCAACCCGGAAAGAAAATGGAAACCGTCGAATTCAAATTGACCGGCGAATACGTCGCGCTCTGCGACCTGCTCAAACTGACCGGCATCGCCAGCAGCGGCGGGCAGGGCAAGGCGATGATTTCCAACGGTGTGGTCACGGTTGATGGCCAGCCCGAAAGTCGCAAGACTGCGAAAATCCGGGCGAGTCAAACGGTACAGTGTCTTGGGCAGACTATTTCAGTCGTGGCGGCTTAAGGAGACCTTAAGCATAGTGGCCTAAGTTGCATATCAAGCGTAACCGATGCTCGGTGCGCTGCTCATCTTGTAAGGAGATCGATATGTACGCACCTAAAATCACCCTGGCCCTCGCCGCCATCCTCTTGCCCGTATCCGTGTTCGCTTCCACCGAGTGCACCAAAAAGCCGGCGGAAAAGTGGCTGTCCGAGAAGCAGGCCCAGGCACAACTGGAGAAGGCCGGCTTCACCGTGCAGCGGATCAAGCGGGATGACACCTGCTACGAGGTTTACGCCAATCGCAAGGACGGCAAGCGCGTCGATCTCTATATCAACCCGGTCGACGCGAGCATCGTCAGGGAAAAGGCGAAGTAAGCGCTGGGTCGGCCTGACAAGGAACATCGGCCAAGCGTGCAATGCGCCGAATGGGTGGTTGAAGCTGGCGACCCGTTCGGCGCAGCATTTTTTGGTCAGCGCAGCCCTTGCGCCGCAGGCAGGAGGTTGACCGGGCGCGTCTGGTCCCCTACAAAAAACAAAACACGAAGCGTCCGCGGTCGAACTCCACCACCAGCCGCGCGCCACGATTCAGCGCGTAATCCCACGAACCCTTGGTGGCGCAGCCTTCGTGGCATTCGCTCACGCCTGCGGGCGACTCCAGATCGCGTTCGCGGTCATACCAGCTCAGCAACATGGTGTCGTCCCCAAGCTGTTGGCGGGCGAGGGTGCTTGCCAGATTCAACGCAGCGTTGAAGTCGAGGTCGAGCTCGGTGGTGTCGAGGCGAAGGGTCTTCATGGCGAGGTGTCCGTCAGCGATTTCAACGCGCCGTGTTTCATAAATGCGCTTTCAGCGCATACAGCATGTCCAGCGCGGCTTTCGGCGTCAGCGCGTCTGGATCGAGTTCGCGCAACTGGTCGAGCGCGGGGTGCGGCGGGGGGGCATCCTTGGGCAGATGGGCGGCGAACAGGTCGCCCTGCGGCCCGGATGGCATTTGCGACTCTTCCAGTTCGCGCAGGTGGCGGCGCGCGGCGAGAATGACCGGGGCGGGCACGCCGGCCAGGCGCGCGACCTGAATGCCGTAGCTTTGCGAGGCAGGGCCTTCTTCCACGGCATGCAGGAAGACGAGGTTGGCGCCATGTTCCTTGGCGTCGAGGTGGACGTTGGCCAGTTGGCGGAATTCCTGCGCCAGTTGGGTCAGTTCGAAATAGTGGGTGGCGAAGAGCGTGAACGCGCGAGTGGCGGTGAGCAGGTGGCGCGCCACCGCCCAGGCCAGCGCGAGGCCGTCGAAGGTCGAGGTGCCGCGGCCGATTTCGTCCAGCAATACCAGACTCTGCGCGCTGGCGTTGTGCAGGATGTGCGCGGTTTCGGTCATTTCCACCATGAAGGTCGAGCGCCCTCCCGCCAGATCGTCGGAGGCGCCGATGCGGGTGAAAATCTGGTCGATTTCGCCAATCCTGGCAGCAGAGGCAGGCACCCACAGCCCGCAACACGCCAGCAGCGTGATCAGCGCCACCTGCCGCATATAGGTCGATTTGCCGCCCATGTTGGGGCCGGTAATCAGCAGCATCTGCCGTGTGCGGCTCAGCTTCACGTCGTTGGCGATGAAATGCGCGGTCTGGGCTTCGACCACCGGGTGGCGGCCCTCGCGGATGACAATTCCCGGTTCATTGCTGTATTCGGGCATGCACAGCCGAAGCGTATTGGCGCGCTCGGCCTGGCTCGCCAGCACATCGGTTTCGGCCAGCGCGGCCGCCAGTTCCAGCAGGGCCGGGACCTGCGGCGTCAGTGATTCGAGCAGGGCTTCGAACAGCGCTTTCTCGCGCGCCAGCGCACGCTCCTGCGCCGACAGGGCCTTGTCTTCAAAGGCTTTCAATTCCGGCGTGATGTAGCGCTCGACGTTTTTCAGCGTCTGGCGGCGGCGGTAATCGTCCGGAACCTTGTCCGCCTGGGCCCGGCTGACCTCGATATAAAAACCATGCACCTTGTTGTATTCGACTTTCAGCGTGGCAATTCCCGAGCGCGAGCGCTCCCGAGCCTCCAGTTCCAGCAGGAAGGCTCCGGCGTCACGCGTCAGCGCACGCAGTTCGTCAAGGTCGGGGTCATACCCATCGGCAATCACACCGCCCTCGCGCAGCACGCTGGCGGGTTCAGGCTGAACGGCTTGCGCCAGCCGATCATGCAGGTCGGGGCGGGCGGCCAGCGCGTGTTGCAGGGCCGACAGGCGCGCGCCATCGTCGGGCAGCGCAGCGGCAAGATCAGGCAGCAGCGCCAGGGTGTCGCGCAGCCCTGACAGATCGCGCGGGCGCGCGTTCTTGAGTGCGATGCGGCCGCTAATCCGCTCGACATCGGCACAGCTTTTCAGGTGCTGGGCGAGGGCAGCCACCGAGCCGGGCGCTTCGGCCAGCACGCCGATGGCGTCGCGTCGATTGGCCAGGACGCCGCGGTCCCGCAACGGATGGTGCAGCCAGTGGCGCAGCAGGCGCGTGCCCATGCCGGTGGCGGTGGTGTTAAGCACCGACAGCAAGGTAGGCGACGACTCGCCGCGCAGGGTTTCGGTCAGTTCCAGATTGCGGCGGGTGGCGGCATCGAGCTGCACAAAATCACTGTCGCGTTCGGCCTGGATGGACTGGAGATGCGGCAAGGCCGTGCGCTGCGTGGTCTGGATATAGTCGAGCAGGGCGCCTGCCGCGGCAATGGCAAGCGGCAGGTCGGCCACGCCAAAGCCTGTCAGATCGCGGCTGCCGAATTGCTGGGCCAGCCGGGTTTGCGCGCCGTCCGCATCGAACTGCCACGGCGCCAGGCGGCGCACCGCGCAGCTTGCACCCGACAGGGCAAAGTCTTCCGGCACCAGGATTTCCGCAGGCCGCACCCGCGCCAGCAAAGCGGGCAGGGCGGCAGCCTCGACCTGGGCAACCTGGAAGCGTCCGGCGGCAAGGTTCAGCCAGGCCACGCCGACAGTTTCAGCCGCCGATGCCCTTTGGCCCTGATCAGGAGCGACCGCCAGAATCAGCGTGTCGCGGGTATCGTCCAGCAAGCCCGAATCGGTCAGCGTGCCGGGCGTGACGATGCGCGCCACCTGGCGGTCGACCGGCCCCTTGCTGGTCGCAGGGTCGCCCACCTGTTCGGCGATCACCACCGACTCCCCCAGTTTCAGCAGGCGTGCCAGATACTGGTCTGCGCTGTGATACGGCACCCCGGCCATCTTGATCGGTTCGCCTGCCGAGGCGCCGCGGGTGGTGAGCGTGATGTTGAGCAGCCGCGCCGCCTTCTCCGCGTCATCGAAAAACAGCTCGTAAAAGTCGCCCATGCGATAAAACAGCAGCATGTCGGGATGCTGCGCCTTGATGCCCAGGTACTGCTGCATCATCGGCGTGTGGGCAGAGGACTCCTTGGCGGCGGGCATGGACGGGCGGGTGGGATGCTTACGCTTTCAGTTCGGGCGGCAGGTGCGGGGCGAGGATTTTCAGCATCTGCGCGAAGATTTTCGGGCTGGCGGCGACGATGTTGCCGGATTCCAAGAAGCCTTCGTCACCCTTGAAGTTGCCGACCAGCGCACCAGATTCCTGTGCAATCAGGCTGCCGGCTGCGAGATCCCAAGGCTTCAGGTTCATTTCCCAGAAACCGTCGTAGCGGCCGCAGGCGACGTAGGACAGGTCGAGCGCGGCTGAACCGGGGCGGCGCAGGCCTGAAGTGGCACGCATCATGTCGCGGAACATGTTGATATACGACTCGGCGTAGCTGAAATCGGTGTAGGGGAAGCCCGTGCCAATCAGGCAGTCGGCGAGCTTGCTGCGCTTGCTGGCGCGGATGCGGCGGTCGTTGAGCATGGCGCCGCGTCCGCGGGTGGCGGTGAACAGCTCATTGCGCGCGGGGTCGTAGACCACTGCCTGGGTGATCTGGCCTTTTTGCCTGAGCGCAATCGAAACCGAATACTGCTGCAGGCCGTGCAGAAAGTTGGTGGTGCCGTCGAGCGGATCGATGATCCATTGGTAATCTTCGCCGTTTTTGGCGGCAGCCGTGCCGGACTCCTCTGCTAAAATCCCATGGTTTGGATAGGCGTCGAGCAGGGTTTCGATGATGGCGCGTTCGGCCATTTGATCGACTTCGCTCACATAATCGCGATCCTGTTTGCTCCGCACGGTGAGCTGGTCGAGATCGAGCGAGGCGCGATTGATGATCGCCCCGGCTTTGCGAGCGGCTTTCACCGCCGTATTGAGCATGGGATGCATGATGTCTGGCTACGGATTAAAAGATCGAACCCGCATTTTACTTGATGTATGACGCCTTCTGACCCGAAACTTCTCGCCAATATTCGTATTGTTCTGGCACGCCCCAGCCACCCCGGCAATATTGGCGCGGCGGCGCGGGCCATGAAGACGATGGGGCTGTCTCAGCTTGTGCTCGTCGCCCCCGCCGTTTATCCCAACAGCCAGGCCGATGCGATGGCTGCGAGCGCGGGCGATGTGCTGGCGCAGGCGCGCGTCTGCTCGACGCTGGCCGAAGCGCTGGCCGACACGACCCTGGCGCTGGGCGTGTCGGCGCGACGACGCGATATCGTGGCCGAGGTGCTGACGCCGCCCGAATCGGCCGTTCGCTTGTTGACCGAAGCGCAGACTGCACCGGTGGCGCTGGTATTCGGCAACGAAACCAGCGGGTTGTCGAACGAGGAGCTGAGCCTGTGCCAAGGGCTGGTGACGATAGCCGCCAACCCGGAATACAGTTCGCTGAATCTGGCGGCGGCAGTTCAGGTGCTGTGTTACGAAATCCGCCAGAACTGGCTGCAGCACCCGTCGTGGCCGCAGCCCGTTGTCGAGGCGGCTCCGCTCGACGACGTCGAGCGGTTCTACGTGCACATGGAAACCGCGCTCACCGAACTGGAATTCCTCAATCTTGGCTCCCCCGGCAAGCTGATGCTCAAACTGCGATGGCTGTTTGCGCGCACCCGGCTGGCGCAGGAGGAAGTGAACATTCTGCGCGGAATCCTGACCGCAGCGCAGAAGGCCAAGCAGGCTGCCAACCAGGCGCGGAACCGCGCAGCGGAATAGTTGACTAAATCACTCGGAAAAAGCATTCTCGAAGCATGAATCTGATCAGCCAACTCAAGGAAGACATTGCTGTCGTGTTCGACCGCGACCCGGCAGCGCGCTCGACGTTCGAAGTCGTCACCACCTATCCCGGCTTTCACGCCATGCTCATCCACCGGCTTTCTCACCGGCTGTGGGGGTTGGAGCTGAAGTGGCTTGCGCGGTTCGTCTCGCATATCGGACGCTGGCTAACCGGCATTGAGATTCACCCTGGCGCGACCATTGGCCGTCGGGTATTCATTGACCACGGCATGGGCGTGGTGGTGGGCGAAACATCTGAAATCGGCGATGACTGCACGCTGTATCACGGCGTCACCCTCGGCGGCACGTCGTGGAACAAGGGCAAGCGTCACCCCACGCTGATGCCCGGCGTGGTGGTGGGGGCGGGCGCCAAGATTCTCGGCCCGATCACGATCGGCCCAAACGCGCGGGTGGGTTCCAATGCGGTGGTCGTGAAGGACGTGCCGGCTGACGCAACGGCAGTGGGCATACCGGCACGCATTCTGGACAGCTCGGCTGAAAAGCAGCGCAACCAGCAAGCGGAAAAGCTCGGGTTTTCGGCCTATGCTATCTCGGCTGACATGAACGACCCCATGGTCAAGGCCGTTCACGGACTGATCGACCACTCGTCGCACATCGACGAGCGCCTGGACCTGATTCTGGCGCAGTTACAGAAGCTTGGCGTGGACATGCCGGCGGACCAGCCTGACGATTTCGACCCGAACTATTTGAACAAAATAGTTGACTAGAATACTAGGATAAGTAATAGTTGACTGAAATGCTCGGGAATTTTATAGTTCGGGCATCACTCAGGAGAAGACGATATGAGGTTGACCACCAAAGGCCGCTTCGCGGTCACAGCCATGCTGGATCTTGCGCTGCGCGGCGGCAAGAACCCGGTGACGCTTGCAGGTATCAGCGAACGTCAGGATATTTCCCTGTCGTATCTCGAGCAGTTGTTCAGCCGGCTGCGTCGACACGAACTGGTGGAAAGCGTTCGCGGCCCCGGCGGTGGCTATTATCTGGCGCGTTCGCTTGATGATGTGAGCGTTGCGGATATCATTCGCGCGGTCGACGAGCCGATTGATGCTACCCAGTGTGGCGGCAAGGAAAATTGCCACGATGACCACCGTTGCCTGACCCACGACTTGTGGACCGGACTGAACGCCCATATCTATGATTTTCTGGACAATGTGACGCTGGCCTCGCTGGTGGCCAAGCAGCATGAATGCAAAGAGAAGGTCATGCGCGACCAGCGTACCTCGAAGCTGACGCTGGCAGCATGAAATTAGTTTAAAAAGTAAGGGCAACTTTATGAAAACATTGTATTTTGATTACTCGGCAACGACCCCGGTCGATCCGCGCGTGGCTGAGAAAATGATCCCTTATTTGACCGAGAACTTCGGCAATCCGGCGTCGCGCTCGCATCCTTATGGCTGGACGGCGGAAAAGGCCGTCGAAGAAGCGCGCGAACATGTGGCCGCACTGGTGGGCGCCAATCCCAAGGAGATCGTGTTCACCTCGGGTGCAACCGAATCGAACAACCTCGCCATCAAGGGCGCCGGGCATTTTTATGCGGGCACCAAGGGCAAGCACATCATCACCTTGCGCACCGAGCATAAGGCCGTGCTCGACACTGTCCGTGAAATGGAACGCCAGGGTTTCGAAGCTACGTATCTGAACGTGCAGGAAAACGGCCTGCTGGATCTGGAGGTACTGCGCGCGGCAATTCGCCCCGACACCGTGCTGGTCTCGGTGATGGCGGTCAATAACGAAATCGGGGTGATTCAGGACCTCGAGGCGATTGGCAAACTCTGTCGTGAAAAGGGCGTGATTTTTCACGTCGATGCGGCGCAGGCTGCCGGCAAGATGCCGATCGATTTGTCCAAACTGCCGGTCGACCTGATGTCGTTCTCGGCGCACAAGATATACGGTCCCAAGGGCATCGGCGCGCTGTACGTGCGTCGCAAGCCGCGTATTCGCCTCGAAGCGCAGATGCACGGCGGCGGCCACGAGCGCGGCATGCGCTCAGGCACCCTGGCCACGCACCAGATCGTAGGCATGGGCGAAGCCTTCCGCGTCGCCAAGGAGGAAATGGCGACTGAGAACGAGCGCATCCGCATGCTGCGCGACCGCCTCTACAATGGCCTCAAGGACATCGAGGAAGTGCACCTGAACGGCGACCTGGAACGGCGCGTGCCGCACAATCTCAACGTCAGCTTCAACTTCGTCGAAGGCGAATCGCTGATCATGGCGATCAAGGATCTGGCTGTATCGTCCGGTTCCGCCTGCACTTCGGCCAGCCTGGAGCCGTCCTACGTTCTGCGCGCACTGGGCCGCAGCGACGAACTGGCGCACAGCTCGATCCGCTTTTCGATTGGCCGCTTCACCACCGAGGAAGAAGTCGATTACGCCATCAAGCTGCTGCACGAGAAAATCGGCAAGTTGCGCGAGCTTTCCCCCTTGTGGGAAATGTTCAAGGAAGGCGTCGACCTGAACACCGTGCAGTGGGCTGCGCATTGATTAATTGAATGCAGCCGGTGGGCTGCAATGGAAAATGAAGCAAGGAGAACACCATGTCCTACAGCGATAAAGTACTCGACCATTACGAAAACCCCCGCAACGTCGGATCGTTCACCAAGGACGACGAAGGCGTCGGCACGGGCATGGTGGGCGCGCCCGCCTGCGGCGACGTGATGAAGCTGCAGATCAAGGTCGGCGCGGATGGCCTGATCGAAGATGCCAAGTTCAAGACCTACGGCTGCGGTTCGGCTATCGCGTCGTCGTCGCTGGTGACTGAATGGGTCAAGGGCAAGACACTCGATCAGGCCCTGGAAATCAAGAACACGACGATTGCCGAGGAACTCGCGTTGCCGCCGGTCAAGATCCATTGCTCGATCCTGGCCGAAGATGCGATCAAGGCCGCCGTGAGCGACTACAAGCAGAAAAAAGGTCTGGAATAACCCATGGCGGTCACCCTGTCCGAGCGCGCAGCGCAACACATCACCAACTTTCTGGCCAAGCGCGGCAGTGGCGTCGGGATCCGTTTGGGCGTGCGCACGACCGGCTGCTCAGGCATGGCGTACAAGCTGGAGTTTGCCGATGAGGCGCCCGAAGGCGACGAGGTATTCACCAGTCACGGTGTGACCGTGTTTGTCGATCCGAAGAGCCTGGCTTACATCGACGGCACCGAGCTCGACTATGCGCGCGAAGGCCTGAACGAAGGCTTCAAGTTCAACAACCCGAACGTGAAAAACGAGTGCGGTTGCGGCGAATCGTTCAACGTTTGATTGCAGGGATCAGGATTCAGGGGCCAGGGCCAGGTTTTGTGTGCGGGCCTGTCTGCGCCTCGATTAAAACGCGCAGCAACAAATTCACCTGAATCCTGAATCCTGAATCCCGGCCCCTATCCATGGATTTCAACCAGAACCACTTCGATCTATTCGGTCTGCCGCAATCGTATGCGCTGGACCGGGAGCGGCTGGATGCCGCGTATCGCGAGATGCAGGGCGCAGTGCATCCTGACCGTTTCGCCGCCAAGCCGGAAGCCGAACAGCGGGTGGCGATGCAGTGGGCCACACAGGCGAACGAGGCCTATCAAACCCTCAAGCACCCTGTAAATCGCGGCGTATATTTGTTGCGGCTTCAGGGCATCGATGCGCTGGACGCCAACAATACCAAGATGGCGCCTGTTTTTTTGATGCAGCAGATGGAATGGCGCGAGGCGATTGAGGCGGCCCGTGCCAACAAAAGCGCAGCCGCATTGGATAGCCTGACCGATGAGCTGCGCGCCGCGCATCGCACTATTGAATCGCACTTGGCTGAACTGATCGACACTGCACATGATTTTGAAGCGGCTTCCGAAGCCGTACGCCAGCTGCGATTCATGGACAAGCTGATCGCCGAAGTGGGCGACGTCTACGAAGAACTGGAAGACTAGAACCATGGCCCTACTGCAAATTGCTGAACCTGGCATGTCTACTGCCCCCCACCAGCATCGTCTGGCGGTGGGCATTGATCTGGGCACGACCAATTCACTGGTCGCCACCGTGCGTTCGGGGCTTGCCGTGGTGCTGGACGACCAGGAAGGGCATTCGTTGCTGCCGTCGGTGGTGCGTTACCGCGCCAGCGGCGAGGTGGAAGTGGGCTTTTCTGCACAGGCTGCGCTCAACGACGATCCACACAACACGATCGTCTCGGCAAAGCGCTTTATGGGACGCGGAATCGCCGATATCATCGACAGTGCAAGCCTGCCATACCGTTTTGTCGATGCGCCCGGCATGGTGCAGATCAAGACCGCTGCCGGTGTGAAGAGCCCGGTCGAGGTCTCGGCCGAGATTCTGAAAGTCCTGCGCCAGCGTGCTGAAGCCGCCCTAGGCGGCGAACTCGTCGGTGCCGTGATCACCGTTCCCGCGTATTTTGACGATGCCCAGCGACAGGCCACCAAGGATGCCGCGCAGCTGGCCGGCCTGAACGTGCTGCGCCTCTTGAACGAACCTACCGCAGCTGCAATTGCATACGGTCTCGATAACGCATCAGAAGGGGTTTACGCCGTCTATGACCTGGGTGGCGGCACCTTTGACATCTCGATTCTGCGGCTTTCCAAGGGCGTGTTCGAGGTGCTGGCCACCAACGGCGACTCGGCGCTGGGGGGCGACGACTTTGATCAGCGCATCTTTTGCTGGATGCTCGAGCAGGGCCGCTTTGCGCCCTTGTCGGCAGGCGACGCCCGCCTGTTGCTGACCAAGGCGCGTGACGCCAAGGAATCGTTGACCGAGCATTCCGAGGTGCGCGTCACCGCCGTGTTGTCGACTGGCGAAATGATGGATGCCACGCTGACCCAGACGGCCTTCAATGCCATGACGGCTGGCCTCGTCAGCAAGACGCTGACGCCCACGCGCAAGGCGCTGCGGGATGCAGACCTCACGGTGGAAGATATCAAGGGCGTGGTGATGGTGGGCGGTTCCACCCGCATGCCCTGCGTGCATCATGCCGTGGCCAATTTCTTCAAGCAGACTCCGCTGACCAACCTCAATCCCGACAAGGTCGTGGCGCTGGGCGCGGCCACGCAGGCCGACGTGCTGGCGGGAAACCGGGCTGGCGACGACTGGTTGCTGCTTGACGTGATTCCGCTGTCGCTGGGACTGGAAACCATGGGTGGGTTGACCGAAAAGGTCATTCCGCGCAACGCCACGATCCCTACCGCGCGCGCGCAGGAGTTCACCACATTCAAGGATGGCCAGACTGCAATGAGCGTGCACGTGCTGCAGGGCGAACGCGAACTCGCGTCCGACTGCCGCTCGCTGGCGCGCTTCGAATTGCGCGGCATCCCGCCGATGGTCGCGGGTGCGGCACGCATCCGCGTCACCTTCCAGGTCGATGCCGATGGCCTGCTGTCGGTGTCGGCGCGCGAGCAGAGCACCGGCGTCGAGTCCAGCGTGCAGGTCAAGCCTTCGTACGGACTGGCGGATGGCGATGTCACCCGCATGCTGAAGGACGCGTTCACCCACGCCAAGGACGACATGTACGCGCGTGCGCTGAATGAACAGATCGTCGATGCGCAGGGTCTGATCGCCGCTACCCGGGTGGCGCTGGAGGAAGATCGCGCACTACTTGACGCGGCGGAGATCGCGTCGATCGAGGAGAGCATGGCCGCGCTTGAACAGCTGATGGGCGGTACCCAGCATCAGGCGATCAAACGCGGCATCGAGGCACTGAATGCGGCCACCACCGAGTTTGCCCAGCGCCGCATGGACCAGAACGTGCGCCGGGCGATGGCTGGCCAGAAACTGGAGACCTTTGGCTGAGTGGCTCCCATTATGTTGAACGACGCTTTCATCGAAGCCCTGCGGGTGCGCCTCGAAGCCCATCCGATCTACGCAGCAGTTACCACGCTTGACGACCTTCGAGTGTTCATGCAGCACCATGTCTATTCGGTGTGGGACTTCATGTCGCTGATCAAGTATCTGCAACACGAAGTTGCTCCCGCTCGCTGGCCGTGGACGCCTACCGGTGATGCGTCAGTGCAGCGTTTCATCAACGAACTGGTGCTCGAAGAGGAAACTGACGTGGCATTGCCGGGCAGCGAAGGCTATACCAGCCATTTTGCACTGTACCTTCAGGCGATGCGAGAGGTCGGTGCCGACGCCGACACGCCCGAGCGCTTCGTGCGCACGGTAGCTGAGCGAGGAATCTCCAAAGCGCTGGATGCCGGCCTTGCGCCCGCGCCGTCAGAGGCCTTTAGCCGTTCCACCTTCGGATTCATCGACAGCGGCAAGCCGCACACCGTCGCCGCTGCACTGGCGCTTGGCCGGGAACACGTGATTCCGTCGATGTTTCGTGCCTTCCTGGCGCGCATGGCGGTGACCGAAGTCCAGGCACGCAGTTTTCATTATTACCTTAATCGCCATGTCCATCTGGACGAAGACTTTCACGCGCCGCTTTCGCTGCGTCTGCTGACCGCGCTATGCGGCGAGGATGTCGGTAAATGGCACGAATCCGAGGCGGCTGCTAAAGCCGCTGTCGACGCCCGACTCAAGTTCTGGGACGGCGTCTTCGCCGCTTTGCCCTCTCAACAATCTCTGGCTGCCTGACTGCAACCCTCTGAATCAAATCTGAAGATCATGCCCCAAATCATCGTATTGCCCCACGTCGAACTGTGCCCAGAAGGCACCGTCATCGAAGCCAAGTCTGGCGACACCATTTGCGATACGCTGCTCGCCAGCGGCGTCGAGATCGAACACGCGTGCGAGAAATCGTGCGCCTGCACCACCTGTCACGTCATCGTGCGGGAGGGCTTCAATTCGATGGAAGCGTCCACCGAAGAAGAGGACGATCTGCTCGACAAGGCCTGGGGGCTGGAGCCGCAGTCCCGGCTATCGTGCCAGGCGCGGGTGAAAGACACCGACCTGGTGATCGAAATCCCGAAATACACCATCAATATGGTGAAGGAAGGACATTGACATGAAGTGGACCGACTCCCTCGACATCGCGATTGAACTTGCTGACGCTCACCCGGAAATCGACCCGAGAACCATCCGGTTCACCGACCTGCGCGGCTGGGTGATGGAACTGCCTGAATTTGACGACGATCCCGAGCATTCGGGCGAAAAAATCCTCGAAGCGATCCAGATGGCGTGGATCGACGAAGTTAGTTAAGTGCCCTCAAGCCATCACCATCAGTGATAGGTAGGGGACGAGGTTGAACACGACGACGACAGTCTTGTATTGCGCCAGATACTGAAAATAGGCACGTGACAGATCGGCCTGATCGAGTCCAAACAGCCCTGAATGAATCCGCATTATCTGGCTGCGCAGTCCCACCAGCAGAATCGTTGCCACAAGCAGCACGCCTATGTTGATAACGGTGCACCACCCCAGCAGGGTGGTGAGTGCTTGGATTGAATCCATTTGATTCCTCCTCAAGTCCGGAACACGCTCGTCTGGGCATCCATGGAAGTGGATCCCCGGTATTCCGCAAGTCCAGCTTGCCGGTAGGCCTGTTTACAGATGCTGGGGTATTCGCTGGCCTTGCGTGGAAAAACCGCTCCAGCCTCGTGCTAGACTGCCCCAAAACTCGAGACACGCATGGCCGAGGAGACAGATCTTTCCCGTACTGAACCGGCAAGCCCGCGCCGCCTCCAGCAGGCCCGCAGCGCGGGGGATGTGCCGCGCTCGACCGAACTCGCGGGGTGGGCGGTGTTGCTGACGGCGCTGGCCGTGCTGGGTTGGCAGGCACCGCAATTGCTCAATGCCATGCAATCCCTGGTTGCGACTGCTCTGGGTCACGCTGCGCAGCCATCCTCCCAGATGCCGATTGATGCCGTACAGGCGGCATTGTGGGCCGTGCTCCCGGTTCTGGCTGCCATCTTCGTGGCTGCGCTGGTGGCGCCGATGCTGCTCTCGGGTTGGGTGTATGCGCCCCGGCTGACCCAGGCCGACCTGACCCGCGCGAATCCTTTCAGACCTTTTTCCCGCTTGTTTTCTGCTGATGCAGCGTTTGACAGCTCGCTGGCATTGCTGAAACTGGCGCTGGCTGTCGCTGCGGCGGGCTGGGCCCTGGCAAGCGGTTGGCCAGGCCTCGATGCGTTGACCGGTCGGCACGCGGGCGAAGCGCTGAATGCAGTCGGCAGTTGGGTGGGACGCGGCATGCTGGCGCTGGCGGCAGCGTTGACCGTGGCGGTTTTGCTGGACGCGGGCTGGCGCTGGTGGCGCTATCTGCGTCGCCATGCGATGACCTGGCAGGAGGTGCTGTCTGAGGCCCGTGAAGCCGAGGGCAGCCCGGAAATGCGGGCACAGCTGCGCCATCGCCAGCAGCAGGCGGGCCGTGGCCAGCGGGTTAACGAGGTGATCGGATGAGCGTGCAGGGCACCTTGGTGATGGGCATGCAGGTTAACCGGTTGGCGGTGCCGACGCTGGTGCTGCTGATTCTGGCGATGATGGTGTTGCCATTGCCGACGTTCATGCTCGACGTGTTGTTCACGCTCAATATCGCGCTGGCGATGATCGTGCTGCTGGTGAGCCTGAGCGCGCGCAGGCCACTCGATTTTTCGGTGTTTCCCACCGTGCTGTTGCTGACCACCTTGCTCCGCCTGTCGCTGAACGTTGCCTCCACCCGCATCATCCTGATGCAGGGACACACAGGACCGGACGCAGCGGGCGACGTGATCGAATCCTTTGGCAATTTTCTGGTCGGCGGCAACATCGTGGTCGGCTTCGTGGTGTTCCTGATCCTGGTCATCATCAATTTCGTCGTCATCACCAAGGGCGCCGGGCGGATTGCCGAGGTGGCGGCGCGCTTCACCCTCGATTCGATGCCCGGCAAGCAACTGGCGGTCGACGCCGATCTGAACGCGGGGTTTGTCAACGAGAGCGAGGCGCGCACCCGCCGCAGCGAAATCGGCCGCGAGTCGGATTTTTACGGTGCAATGGACGGCGCGTCCAAGTTCGTGCGCGGCGATGCCGTCGCTGCGCTGATCATCCTGCTGGTCAACCTGATCGGCGGCGTGCTGGTCGGGCTGTTTCAGCACAATCTCGGCCTCACCGAGGCGCTCGGGCGCTATGCGCTGCTTACGGTGGGCGATGGTCTGGTGACGCAGATTCCGGCGCTGATCATCTCGACGTCGGCGGGCATTGTGGTGAGCCGGGCGTCCTCCGAGCAGGATTTGTCCCGCGAGTTCTCCAGCCAGGTTTTTGGCCGGCCGCAGACGTTGTTCATCGCCGCCATCGTGCTGGGCGTGCTGGGACTGATCCCGGGCACGCCGCATCTGGCTTTCCTCACTATTTCGGCCGTGCTGGGGGCGCTGGGTGTCTGGCTGATGCGTCGGCAGGATGCCGTCATCGAGGTTGAGCCGGACCTGATTGAGGAGGAAGCGGCTCCGCTCGATGTCAGTTGGTCCGACATTCCGCCGGTTGACGTGCTGGCGCTTGAGGTCGGCTATCGTTTGATCCCGCTGGTCGATCGCCACCAGGGCGGTGCGGCGCTGGCCAGAATCACCGAGGCACGACGCCGTTTCGCCACCGACATGGGGCTGGTGGTGCCGCTCATCCGCGTGCGCGACAACCTCGACCTGAAGCCCAACACCTATCGCATCACACTCAAGGGTGTCGATGTCGCGCATGGCGAACTGCCCAGCGGCCAGGTGCTGGCGGTGGATATGGGCGATGTGCTGGGAAGGATCGACGGTGCCCCTGGCGTGGATCCCCTGACCGGGCTGGCGGGAATCTGGATCGAGAATGGACGGGAAGAAGAGGCCGAACTGCGCGGGTTTGTGGTGATGGAGCCCGCCGAGCTGATTTCGCGTCAGGTTGAAGCAGTGTTCCGCCAGCATGCCGCCGAGCTGCTGGGCCGAACCGAGGTGCAGCAACTGCTCGCCTCCTTGTCGCGCAATCACCCGGGGCTGGTCGAGGACGTGACGCCGCGTCATCTGCCGTTGACCAGTGTGCAGACGGTTTTGCAGCAATTGATCGACGAGCACGTGTCGATCCGCGATTCGCGCACCCTGTTTGAAACCCTGGCGGCTCGCGCGCCGAAAAGCCAGTCGATCGACGAACTGGTGGATACCGTGCGGGCCGCGCTTGGGCGCAGCATTGTCGATCGCCTGTTTGAAGGCGGCAACACGCTGAATGTGATCGGCCTCGCAGCCGAAACCGAGACCCGTCTGCTGAGCGAAATGGGCGACGAGGGCGAGGCGCTGCTGTCGCCCGCCATCCTGGACGCCCTGAATGAGGCGGCAGAACGCGCACTGGCCGAACAGGAACGCGACGGCTATCCGCCTGTCCTGCTGACCTCGCCGGGGCTGCGCGCCATCGTGTCGCGCCTGTTGCGCCGTAATTTGCCGCGGTTGTCGGTGATTGCCTACGCCGAGGTGCCTGCGGATAAAATCGTGCAGGTGAATACGGAACTGACGATCGGGGAGGGCGCATGAGCGTGCAGGTTTTTGTGGCGGCGAATGCGCGCGAAGGCCTGGCGCGCATCCGCCGTGAACTGGGTGACGATGCCGTGGTGTTGTCCACCCGCCCACATCCCAAGGGGGTCGAACTGCTGGCCAGCGCCTATGGCGACTTGGCGGCACCGGCCGCCAGCGAGGCGCCGGATACGGCCAGCGGCTCGCGCATTTTGAATGAGCTTGCGCGCCTGCGCGGCATGGTGCAAAACCAGCTTGCCGGTTTCGCCTGGGGGGCGGCACGACGGCGCGACCCGGCGCGCGTCGCCGTGATGCAAACCCTGTTCGCCGCGGGTTTTGGCAGCCGGCTGGCACGTACCCTGGCCGCGCGCCTGCCCCGCGGCCTCAATGCCGAGGCCGCTCAGCGCTGGCTGCGTCAGGTGTTGATCCGCAACCTGCCGGTGCAGGGGCGCGAAGCCGATCTGCTGGCCCGGGGCGGACGCTACGCTCTGGTGGGTTCAACGGGCTCGGGCAAAACCACCACGCTGGCCAAGCTTGCTGCGCGCGGCGTGGAGATTCACGGTGCTGCGCAGGTGGCACTGGTGGCGGCCGATTCCTACCGCATTGGGGCTGCGGCCCAATTGACGGTCTATGCAGATTTGTTGGGGGCCTCACTGCATGTGGCTGAAGACCCGGCCGCGCTGGCCCAATTGCTGCCGCAACTTGCCGCAACAAAGCTGGTGCTGATCGATACCGCTGGTTTTGCTCCGTCCGATCCGCGCACCCGCGACATCCAGAAGCTGGGCAGCCTGGGGGTGAATCATCTGGCGATAATCTCCGCCAGCCAGCAGGGCGCGGCGATTGAACAGTCGATGCTGCGGTTCGGTCAGGGCGCGACTGCCTGCATTCTCACCAAGCTCGACGAGGCCCCGCAACCCGGCGCCGCGCTCGACAGCCTGATTCGCCACCGCCTCCCGCTGGCATATCTCTGCGGCGGGCAGCGCGTGCCGGAAGACATCCATGCCCCCAACGCGGCCTACCTCATCGACCGTGCGCTCAAGGGCGGCCAGCTTGCCACGCCGTATGCGCTGGATGCTGAAGACTGGCCCTTGTTTGCTGGTGTCGAGGCCGACCGTGCAGAGCGCGCTGAATTCAAAGGCGTAAATGCCGGCTGATCAGGCTGCGGGGCTGCGCCGACGGCGGGCTAACCAGGCTGTGCGCTATGTCCATTGCCTGTCAGATTCCAGCGCGACCAGCATGGCGTTGACACAGGCGCTCCACCAAACGGGTCTGGCGACCCTGCTGATCGACTGCCAGGATCGCCTGTTTGCCCAGTCGAGTCCGCGCAGTCTGTTCGACTGGCAGCAGCAACTCGTTCGGGGTCAAATGAATCTGCTCTCCCTCGCGCATGGCGACGGATGGGTCGCATCTGGAATCCCTGCGAATAATCCTGCCTTGCTCCGCGCGGCACAGTCCTATGACTGCGTTGTGTTCGACCGGCTGCCCGATGGCGTCGGCATGGATTGGGTGGCAGGCGCCGAGCATGTCCTCGTTCTTGCTGTCCAGCCCACGCCATATTCGATGAAAAACAGCTATGCCGTGCTCAAAACCCTGGCGGGCAGGGGTGGGGCATGTGAGGTGATTTTATCGGGCGAACCCTCGGTCTGTGCTCATGTTCGGGCGGCCTGCAGCCACTTTCTTGGGCGGCCGTTCGTGCAAGCCATTTACAATGGCTTACACGAAGATCATGCATTTGCCGGACTTGCCGCTAGAATGGCGGGTGAGGAGACGTGCCGGAAGGCACGTTATAAGACAGGAAACACCTGAACATGGTTGTGAAACACGCATCGCAGGACGAGCAGATCACCAAATATGCACCGCTGGTCAAGCGCATTGCCTATCATATGATGGCGCGCCTGCCCGCCAGCGTCGAGGTTGACGATCTCATCCAGGTCGGCTTGATCGGCCTGATGGATGCAGTATCGCGCTTCGATGGCAACCAGGGTGCCCAGTTTGAATCGTATGCTACCCAGCGCATTCGCGGCTCCATGCTCGATGAACTGCGCGAGGCGGACTGGCTGCCCCGTCACGTCCGTCAGAAATCGCGGCAGATCGAAGCCGCCATCAATCGTCTTGAACAGCGTAACGGCAAATCGCCGTCCGATCAGGAAATCTCCGACGAACTGGACATGTCGATCGATCAATACCAGTCGATGCTGGGCGATGTGAAATGTTCCCAGTTGCTGTATTACGAGGATTTCTCGGACGAGGACAGCGCCAGTTTTCTGGAGCGCTATCTGGTTGACGGCAGCAACGACCCGCTTGCCGTGCTGGAAGACGAAGGGTTTCGCGATAGCCTGATCGCCGCGATCCACCATCTGCCCGATCGCGAGCGCAGCATGATGGGCATGTACTACGAACAGGACATGAACCTGAAGGAAATCGGGGTGGTGCTTGGCGTATCCGAGTCGCGCGTATGCCAGCTGCATTCGCAGGCGGTTGCACGCCTGCGTGCCCAGCTGAAAATCTGGAAAGACTGAACTTACAGGGCGGCACGTCGATAAATCCGCGATAATGGCGGCTTGTTTATCCAGCCTCTGCCGCCATGAGCCAAGCCCCCGTCACAAAGAACGCAGCCAAGAAAAAAGCCCTCGATTACCACCGCCTGCCCAAGCCCGGCAAGCTGTCGGTTGAATCGTCCAAACCCTGTTCCACCCAGGCTGATTTGTCGCTGGCCTACACGCCCGGCGTGGCCGTGCCGGTGCTGGAAATCGCCAAGAATCCGAAGACGGCTTACGACTACACTAACAAGGGCAACCTTGTGGCGGTGATCACCGATGGCACTGCCATTCTCGGTCTGGGCAACAGGGGGCCGCTTGCCGCCAAGCCGGTGATGGAGGGCAAGGGCGTGCTGTTCAAGCAGTTTGCCGGCATCGACGTCTACGATATAGAAGTCAATGCCAAGACGCCGCAGGACTTCATCAAGGTGGTCGAAGCCATTGCACCGACTTTCGGTGGCATCAACCTCGAAGACATCGCGGCGCCGCACTGCTTCGAGATCGAGGCGGCTCTCAAGAAAAAGCTCGATATCCCGGTTTTCCATGACGATCAGCATGGCACCGCTGTCATCATCTGCGCCGGACTGATCAATGCGCTGCACGTACAGGGCAAGACCCTGGAAACCGCAAAAATTGTCTGCCTGGGTGCGGGTGCGGCTGGCATCGCATCGATGAAGCTGCTGGTGGCGATGGGCGCAAGAAAGGCGAATATCCTGCTGGTGGATTCCAGGGGCGTGGTTCACCGGGAGCGCACCGATCTCAATAGCTTCAAGAAGGGATTCGCGCGCAAGACGGGCTTGCGTACACTGGCGGATGCCATGCAAGGCGCCGACGTGTTCGTGGGCGTGTCAGGCGCCAATCTGGTGAGTCCGGCGATGGTGAAGAGCATGGCCGACAAGCCGGTGGTGTTTGCACTTGCCAATCCCAATCCCGAAATCCTGCCGGAGACAGCCAAGGCCGCGCGCAGCGATCTGGTCATGGCTACCGGGCGCTCGGATTTTCCCAATCAGGTCAACAACGTGCTGGGCTTTCCGTTCATTTTCCGCGGCGCGCTCGATGCGCGCGCCAGGGAGATCACCCAGGACATGCTCATTGCAGCCGTGCATGCGCTGGCCGAACTCGCGCGCGAGCCGGTGCCGGCGTCGGTGCTCAAGGCCTACAGGCTCAAAAAGCTGGCATTCGGTCCTGACTACATTCTGCCCAAGCCATTCGATCCGAGGCTGCTCGAGCGGGTGCCCAAGGCCGTGGCGAAGGCGGCGGGTCGGCCCAACAAAAAAGCCGGTCGCTGACCGGCTTGATGGCGATTGGCAGCGTCAGGATTATTGCTGCGCCAGAATCCAGGCAATGATCTTTTTCAGGTCCTTGTCGCTGACTTTTTTGTTGGCAGGCATCGCAACCTTGCCCCAGACGCCGGTGCTGCCTTTTCTGACCTGTTGGAGCAGTTGGGCAGGCGCACCCTTCTGGCCTTTGTACTTGGCCGCGACATCGACAAAGGCCGGCCCGACGACTTTGTCGGACACGGAGTGACAGCCCAGGCATCCGCTATCTTCAGCCAGGGTTTCGCTTGCCTGCGCGGCTGAAACCGACATGAGCAACGTGGCGCTGGTGATCAGGGGAAACACTTTTATGACAAGACTCCTTGGAAATGGGAAAAATGGACTGCGACCCCGTAGAACGCAGCGCCCCGAGTGCAGTTGCGGCTAAACTAGCATGGAGTCATCTTCCAGACAATGAGGCCCGTCAACATGGCCAGCCGGCCCGTTTACCTCAACCTGTTCCGCATCTACCTGCCGCTTGCGGGCTGGGTCTCGATCATGCACCGGGTGTCGGGTGCGCTGCTGTTTGTGGTCATGCCGCTGGGTGTAGGAGTCTTGTCGGTGTCGCTGTCTGGCGAGGCCGGATTTCAACAGGTCGCGGCCTGGATGACGCATCCGCTGGCGAAGCTGTTCCTGCTGATGATGGTCTGGTCATTGGCGCACCACTTTTTTGCCGGATTGAGACATCTGGCGCTGGATCTGCATTGGGGCGTTGAGCTCAGGCACGCCCGGCGGAGCGCAGTCGTGGTGTTGCTGGCAACTGGCACAGTAACGCTGATGGCAGCCTGGAGACTGTTCGCATGAAAGTCGCCATCGGGGGATACCATAGCGGCACCGGCGACTGGTTGGTGCAGCGCGCCACGGCGATCCTGCTGGCGGTAGCGCTGCCAGGCCTGATGATTCCGTTCTTTTCGGCCATGCCTGTTGATTTTTCCGGCTGGCAGGCACTGTTCGCCCCGCTGTGGTATCGCGTGTTGATCGTGCTGACCGGTGTGGCGCTAGCCCTGCATACCTGGATAGGCATGCGCGATGTATTGATCGATTACGTGCCCCCCATTCCTCTGCGGATGTTCCTCTATCTGTTTCTGATCGTCACCCTGTCCGGTAGCGTGGCGTGGCTGGTCGCGATCATGTTTGGCACCGTTTCGTGGGGTCACGCATGAATACGCGCCGTTTCGATGCGCTGATTATTGGCGGCGGCGGGGCGGGGCTGCGCGCCGCCCTGCAACTCGCGCGTTCGGATTTCAACGTCGCCGTGATGTCCAAGGTTTTCCCGACGCGTTCGCATACGGTCTCGGCACAGGGCGGCATCACCGCTGCGCTGGCCAATGTCGACGAAGACCGCTGGGAATGGCACATGTACGACACGGTCAAGGGCGGCGACTGGCTGGGCGACCAGGATGCGATCGAATTCATGTGCCGCGAGGCCGCCAGTGCAGTCTACGAACTTGAGCACATGGGCCTGCCGTTTTCGCGTCTGGACAACGGCAAGATTTACCAGCGCCCATTCGGCGGCCAGTCCAAGCATTTTGGCGGCGATCAGGCCACCCGGACCTGCGCCGCCGCAGACCGCACCGGACACGCGATGCTGCATACCCTGTACCAGCAGAACATCAAGCACCGCACCCAGTTTTTCGACGAGTATTTTGCCTTGGACCTGCTGCGCGATGCCGAGGGTTATTGCCTCGGCGTAACCGCCATGAGCATCGAGACCGGCGAGCCCCTGCAGATCGAAGCACGGACCACGCTCATCGCCACCGGCGGGGCCGGGCGGGTGTTCGGCAACAGCAGCAATGCCATGATCAACACCGGCGACGGTCTCGGCATGATGTTGCGTGCCGGATTGCCGCTGCAGGACATGGAGTTCTGGCAGTTTCACCCCACCGGCATCGCCGGCGTCGGCTGTCTCATCACCGAGGGCGTGCGCGGCGAGGGCGGCTATCTGCTGAATAAAAACGGTGAGCGTTTCATGGAACGCTACGCGCCGCATGCCAAAGATCTTGCCGGGCGCGACGTCGTGTCGCGCGCGATCGCGATTGAGATTGCCGAGGGACGCGGCTGCGGCCCGCAAGGTAATTACGTCGATCTCAAGCTCGACCACTTGGGCGAGAAAGCCATCGCCGACAAGCTTCCAGGCATTCGTGACCTGTCGATCCGCTTTGCTGGCGTCGATCCGTCCCGCGCCCCGATTCCGGTTGCGCCCACCGCGCACTACATGATGGGCGGCATTCCCACCAATTTGCATGGACAGGTCGTCGCCCCCGCGCACTTCGGCCCCGAGGAGCCGGTACCGGGTCTGTATGCCGTAGGCGAATGCGCCTGCGTGTCGGTGCATGGCGCAAACCGGCTGGGCGGCAATTCGTTGCTCGACCTCATCGTGTTTGGCCGTGCAGCAGGCCGGCATATGCAGGAATATCTGCGCGACAACCCCTATCCACGACCCCTTCCCGAGCGCGCAGCTGAAGCCAGCCAGGCTCGTCTGCGGCGCTGGGAACAGCCCGGTAGTGAGCGCGTGGCGGCCATCGCCGATGACCTCAGGCGCATGATGCAGATGCATGCAGGCGTGTTCCGGACCGACGCGGTGTTGCGCGAAGGGCTGGCAAAGCTGGGCGAACTCGAAGCGCGTCTGGCGCGTGCAGGCCTGCAGGACACCAGCCGTGTGTTCAATACAGCGCGCATCGAGGCGCTGGAACTAGAAAATCTGATCGGCGTGGCACGGGCGACGCTGGTCTCGGCAATCAACCGCACCGAAAGCCGCGGTGCGCATACGCGCGAGGATTTTCCGCAGCGCGACGACGCGCACTGGCTGAAGCACACTTTGTATTCGCTTGATGGCGATGGAGTCGACACCAAGCCGGTACGGATAAAGCCGCTGACTGTCGAGTCGATTCGGCCAAAGGAAAGGGTGTATTGATGGGGACGCTGGTCATGAAATTCCGCCTCTATCGCTACAACCCGGAGTCGGGTGAAAAGCCCGCCATGCAGGACGTCGAGCTCGACATCGATCCTGCGGGCAAGATGCTGCTGGATGCGTTGATTGCAATCAAGGCACAGGACGAAACGCTGTCCTTGCGGCGTTCCTGCCACGAAGGAGTGTGCGGATCGGATGCAGTCAACGTAAACGGCAAGAACCGGCTGGCGTGCATCACGCCGCTGTCCGAGCTGAAGCAGCCGATCGAGGTGCGGCCGTTGCCGGGGTTGCCGGTGATCCGCGACCTGATCGTCGACATGGAGCCCTTTAACCGGCAGTACCGCTCGATCAAGCCGTGGCTGATCAACGATGATCCCGAACCCGAGGTCGAGCGCCTGCAAACTCCGGCAGATCGCGCACTGCTGGATGGCGCGTACGAGTGCATTTTGTGCGGTTGCTGCACGACCTCGTGCCCGTCTTTCTGGTGGAATCCGGACAAGTTCGTCGGGCCGGCGGGGCTCCTACAGGCGTATCGCTTCATTGCCGATAGCCGTGACGAATCGCTTGGCGAACGGCTCGATAATCTTGAAGACCCGTATCGGATGTTCCGATGCCACGGCATCATGAACTGTGTCGAAGCCTGCCCCAAGGGGCTGAACCCAACGGAGGCAATCGGGCGCATCAAATCGCTGCTGGTGAAGCGGCGTGTCTGATGCCCTCGCCTGGCGCTGCCGGCGCGGCTTGCTGGAACTGGATATCTGGCTGGGTGGCTTTTGGACCGTGCACCGCGATACACTTCATTCTCACGAGACGGCAGCGCTGGAGCGACTGCTGAATCTGTCGGACATGGAAATTCTGGACAGGTTGCAGGGCCGCTCGCCTGCGGGCGACCAGGCGCTTGAAGCGCTCATCCAACGCCTGCAGGACCATCAGGCTGCGATAACTTTGGAATCATGATGAATAAATCGGTCACTCTCACGTTTAGCGATGGCAGTCCTTCGATCGAACTGCCGATCGAGCAGGGCACTTATGGCAAGCCAGTGATCGACACCCGTGCACTCGGTGCCCACGGCTACTTCACCCACGACCCGGGCTTTACTGCCACGTCGAGCTGCAATTCAGCCATCACGTATATCGATGGTGACGAAGGCTTGCTGTATCACCGCGGCTATCCGATCGAGGAGCTTGCCTACAAGTCGGACTTCATGGAAGTCAGCTACCTGCTGCTTCACGGCGAACTGCCGACGGCCGATCAGAAACAGGCATTTGAGAACTCGATCCGTCATCACACCCTGCTGCACGACCAGATGGAAAACGTGTTTCGTGGCTTCCGCCGCAGCGCACATCCGATGGCGGTGATGATCGGCGTGACCGGCGCGATGTCGGCTTTCTATCACGGTGGCATGGACAACTTCAATCCTGAGCACCGCGAAATTGTGGCCCACCGCCTGATCGCCAAGGTGCCGACGGTGGCGGCTTGGGCCTACAAGTTCAATGAGGGCCAGCCTTTTGTCTATCCGCAAAACCGTCTGTCGTACGCTGAGAATTTCATGCATATGATGTTCTCAACGCCATGCGAAACCTATGAGCCCAACCCGGTGCTGGCGCGTGCACTCGATCGCATCTTCATTCTGCACGCTGACCACGAACAGAACGCGTCAACCTCGACCGTGCGTCTGGCCGGTTCCAGTGGCGCCAATCCCTATGCGTGCATTGCAAGCGGCATGGCCTCGCTGTGGGGGCCATTGCATGGTGGCGCCAACGAGGCGGTGTTGAGGATGCTCGAAGAAATGGACGATGTCTCGAAGATTCCGGACTTCATCAAGCGCGCCAAGGATAAATCCGATCCTTTCCGGCTGATGGGGTTTGGCCATCGCATCTACAAGCACATGGACCCGCGGGCAAGCATCATTCGCCAGACCTGCTACGAGGTGCTGGACGAGCTCGACCTGCGCGACGACCCGCAGTTCAAGATCGCGCTCGAGCTCGAACGTATCGCGCTGGAAGACGAATACTTCATTTCCAAGAAGCTCTATCCAAACGTCGACTTTTATTCCGGCATCATTTTCCGCGCCATGGGCATTCCCACCAGCATGTTCACCGCGATGTTCGCGCTTGCGCGCACTGCCGGCTGGGTGGCGCAGTGGCACGAAATGCTGTCCGACCCCGCGCACAAGATCGGCCGTCCGCGCCAACTCTATACCGGGTCCACCCGGCGTGAATTCGTTCCGCTGGATCAGCGCGGAGCATAAGGCCGGCGCCCGGCTGCCAACCGATCGCTCATGAGCGCACCTGACTGGCAACACTCTTCGCCCCTGTATGTTGGCAATGCGGCTTATCTGGAGCAGTTCAGCGACGATGATCTGGCCCCCTGGCTGACTCAAGCTCTTCCGGGAGCGATGGCCGGGACCGACGCTGCCCAGGTGGCGGTGTTGCGACTGATCAATGCCTACCGCTACCTGGGGGTTCGACTGGCCGAACTGGATCCCTTGCGCCGGTTCGAGCCGCCACCGACACCAGAGCTCGATCCTGCGCACTATGGATTGACCGATGCCGATCTTACGCGAGAGTTTGAGACCGGCTCCCTGTTCGGAGTGGAGCGCACCACCCTGGCCGATATCCTGATGCGCATCAACAGTGCGTATTGTGGCCATGTCGGTTTTGAGTACATGCATATCACCGATGTGCCCCGAAAGCGCTGGCTGCAGGAGCGGATTGAAAGCGCGCAGGGGCGGTTTGGCGTGACGCCGACCCGGAAAACCCAATTGCTCAAGCGGCTGACCGATGCCGAAACCCTGGAGAAATTCCTGCAAACGCGTTATGTCGGGCAGAAACGTTTTTCGCTTGAAGGCGGAGAAAGCCTGATTCCGCTGCTTGACCAGGTCATCGCGCGCTGCGCACGCCATGGCGCCAAGGAAATCGTGCTTGGCATGGCCCACCGCGGACGCATCAACGTGCTGGCCAATCTGATGGGGCGTTCACTGGAAAGCCTGTTCGCGGATCAGGTAAACGACGATCCTGCTTTGCCCCTGTCGGGCGACGTCAAATACCATCAGGGGTTTTCCACCGACTTTGCGACCGAGTACGGCCCGGTGCATCTGGCCCTGGCCTTTAATCCGTCGCATCTTGAAATTGTGCATCCGGTGGTGCGCGGTTCGGTGCGGGCGCGCCAGGACCGGCGCGGCGATGTGCTGGGCTACGAGGTAGTGCCGGTGATCCTGCACGGCGACGCGGCGCTGTCGGGGCAGGGCGTAGTCATGGAAAGCCTCAACATGTCGCAGACGCGTGGCTTCCGTAATGGCGGCGCGATCCATGTCGTCATCAACAACCAGATCGGTTTCACCACGTCCGACCCGCGCGATGTACGGTCGACCCTGTACTGCACCGATGTTGCGAAGATGGTCGAGGCGCCGGTGCTGCACGTCAATGGCGACGATCCGGACGCGGTGGCTTTTGCGGTGCAAATGGCGGTCGACTTTCGCTACACGTTCCATCGGAGCTGTTTCATCGATCTGGTGTGTTATCGCCGCCACGGGCATAACGAGCAGGACGAACCGCTGGCCACCCAGCCGCTGATGTATCGCCGGATTCAGGCGCATCCCAGCACGCGGACCCTCTATGCGCAGCAACTGGTGGATGAAGGCGTGCTGACCCAGGTTCAGGCCGACGATATGGTCGACGCGTGCCGCGAGCGGCTTGAGCAGGGCGAATCCCTGAGTCCGCCCGCACTGTCCGACTTCAAGCAGACCTTTGGTACGGATTGGGGCCGCTTCAAGGGCGCGTCAGCCGGCGAGGTACCCACAGCCCTGCCAGCCGCGCGGCTGGATTTCCTGGGCGAGCGGATCACCACGCTGCAGCACGAAATCGAACTGCATTCACGCGTGGAAAAAGTGCTGAGTGATCGCCGCAAGATGCGTGCAGGTGAATTGCCGGTGGACTGGGGCTATGCAGAGCACCTGGCGTATGCCAGCCTGCTTGATGAGGGTTTCAATGTGCGTGTGTCGGGACAGGATGCGGCGCGCGGCACCTTTTTCCACCGCCACGCCGTGTGGCACGACCAGAAACGCGAGCGGCGCCAGAGCGGTGTTTACATCCCGCTCGAACACATCCACGAACGCCAGGGCGATTTCACCATTATCGATTCGCTGCTGTCGGAAGAAGCCGTACTCGCGTTCGAGTATGGTTACGCGACGGCCGATCCGGATACGCTGGTGGTGTGGGAAGCGCAGTTCGGCGACTTTGCCAACGGTGCGCAGGTGGTGATCGACCAGTTCATCACCAGTGGCGAGGCCAAATGGGGCAAACTGAGCGGCCTGACCCTGCTGCTGCCGCATGGCCTTGAAGGCCAGGGGCCCGAGCATTCTTCGGCGCGGATCGAGCGTTTCCTGCAGTTATGCGCGCAGGACAACATTCAGGTGTGCGTGCCGACTCTGCCATCGCAGCTGTTTCACCTGCTTCGGCGGCAAATTGTTCGCCCCTTGCGCAAGCCACTGGTGATCATGAGTCCCAAGAGCCTGCTTCGCCTTCCGGCCTCCACCTCGTCGCTGTCCGATCTGTCAGAGGGCGCGTTTCAACCCGTCATCGATGACGCCAGCACGCCGCGCGAAGCCCGTCGGGTGGTCGTCTGTAGCGGGCGGGTGTGGTTCGATCTCGAAGCGGCGCGTGTGGCGCGCGGCCTGACCGGTATTGCGCTGGTGCGGGCGGAGCAGCTTTATCCCTTCCCGGAAACGAGGCTGCGCGAGGTGCTGCGCGGCTATCCCAAGGCAGATACCTTTGTCTGGGCGCAGGAAGAACCGATGAACCAGGGCGTGTGGTATCAGACCCTGCACCACCTGAACCGTTGCACCCCCGGTGGGCGTCGCTTCCATTACGCCGGACGCCCCCCGGCCGCAGCGCCCGCGTCGGGCTATGCGTCGCGCCACCGTGCGCAACTGGATGCGCTGCTGACCGACGCGCTGGAGACCCCGTATGAAGCTTGAAGTGCGTGTACCCCCCCTGTCCGACTCGATTGCCAGCGGGACGCTGTTGCCGTGGCGCAGGCAGGTTGGCGAGGCCGTGGCGCGCGACGATACCCTGGTCGACCTGGAAACTGACAAGGTCATTCTCGAAATCCCTGCGCCTGCATCGGGCACGCTGGTCGAACTGCGCCAGCCTGAGGGCGCTGTAGTCAAGGCCGACGAGGTGATTGCGGTGATCGAGACCGGCGACAGTCCGGTGGCATCGACGCCTTCAAAACCGTCCGCACAAGCCGTTCCTGCTGTCCAGAAGTCAGCGCCATCAAAGCCTGCCACACCCGCCCCGAAGATAAGCCAGCCGCTGCCAGCTTCCCCGCCCACCAGCCCTGCTGAGGTCGAAGGCGAGAGCCGCCGCGAGCCGATGTCACGTCTGCGCCAGCGCGTGGCCGAGCGCCTCGTTGCTGCGCAGCATGCCGCTGCCATGCTGACCACCTTCAACGAGGTGAACATGCAGCCGGTGAACGAACTGCGCCAGCGCTTCAAGGCCGAGTTCGACGTCAAGCATGGCGTCAAGCTCGGCTACATGTCGTTTTTCGTGCGCGCGGTGTGCCAGGCGATGCAGCAGTTTCCCGTCGTCAACGCCGCGATCGACGGCAACGACATCATCTGGCACGGTGACGTCGATATCGGCATCGCTATTTCCAGCCCGCGCGGGCTGGTGGTGCCGATCCTGCGGCGCGCGCAGACCTTGTCGTCTGCTGAAATCGAAGCGGCGATTGCCGATTTCGCGCAGCGCGCACGCGACGCCAGGCTCACCCTCGAGGATCTGGCCGGCGGCACCTTCTCCATCACCAATGGCGGCGTGTTCGGTTCGCTATTGTCCACGCCGATTGTCAACCCGCCGCAGTCGGCCATCCTCGGCATGCACACCATTCAGGAACGGCCCGTCGCCGAGCATGGCCAGGTCGTGATCCGCCCCATGATGTATCTGGCGCTGACCTACGACCACCGGCTGATCGATGGGCGCGACGCGGTCCAGTTTCTGGTCGCGCTCAAGTCGATCCTCGAAGCGCCCGAGGCGTTGCTGCCAGCTATTTGATTCGGAAAACGACGATGGAACAGATTTCCCCCACCCAACCGTCAGACTCGCTGGTCGAAGTCAAAGACCTGCATTTTTCGTTTGACGACAATGTCGTGCTCAAGGGGATCAACCTCACGATTCCGCGCGGCAAGGTCGTCGCGATCCTGGGGGTCAGTGGCTGCGGCAAGACCACGCTGCTGCGGCATTTTGGCGGACAGCTCAAGCCCGCGCGCGGCAGCGTCACGTTCGAAGGCCAGGTGATCCATGAGCTAACCAACCGCAAGCTCTATGCGCTGCGGCGAAAGATGGGGATGATGTTCCAGGTCAGCGGGCTGTTCAGCGATCTGTCGGTTTTCGACAACATTGCCTACCCGATGCGCGAACACACGGATCTGCCGGAAGACGTCATCACCGATCTGGTGTTGATGAAGCTCCACGCCGTCGGCCTGCGCGGCGCCCATGCCCTGCGCACGAGCGAGCTCTCGGGCGGCATGGAACGTCGCGTCGCGCTTGCCCGCGCCATCGCGCTCGACCCCATGCTGATCATGTACGACGAACCCTTCGCCGGGCTCGACCCGATCTCGCTCAATACCATTGCCAGCCTGATCCGGCGTCTCAACGACGCGCTCGGGCTGACCTCGATCGTGGTGACCTACGATGTGTCGGAATCGCTCAAGATCGCCGACTACGTGTATTTCATCCACGATGGCGTGGTGGTGGCGGAAGGCAACGCTGCCGACATGCCTGCCTCCAGCGACCTTTTTGTCAGTCAATTCGTCCATGCAGAACCCGATGGGCCCGTTGCCTTCCAGTATCCGAGCCGGCCCTTTTCGGAAGAACTGGCGCTCAAGCCAACCGGTCAATCAGGCAGCTGAGCCTCACTTGGCTAGCGCAGGAAAATCAGGATCAGCACCACCATTGCGAGGATGGCGGTTGCGCCTGTCAGCCATGCCAGCCGAACGCGATGCGTCTCGATGCGCTTGACCAGCTGGGTATTCTGGTCAGCCAGTGTCTTGATCAGTTCGGAAGATGCGAGCATTTGATCGTGGAACTCGGTCGCGGCATTTTCCAGCGAAGCGATCTGCACCTGCAGTGTGGCCATGTCCGGGTTTTCGCCCGGAACAGCGTGCTCCACCGGTTCGGGATGAGGCATGGATGCCGGCGCTTTCTTGCCGACAGCGTTCCACAATTTTCTGGCCCCATCGGCAACCTTGGGCGCATTGTTGATGACGTCCGTCCACGGGACGATTTTGAGTACTGCAAGCCATGGAATAGCCATCTGACTTCCTTTAAACGAAGCCGGCCGAGCGTAACCCCGTGCTTGGCCAGCCTGATAACGAAGGATTAGTACTCTGCCTCGCGAACCTGCGGCTTGCCTTCGGTTTCCCAGCTTGCCATGCCGCCGGCCAGATTGAGCACATTCCTGAAGCCCATCATTTGCAGCACGGCGGCTGCCATGGCTGAACGACCACTGGTTGCACAATAGACGATGACCTGCTGGTCGCGCGCACCCGAAAGCGGCGGGTAGTGCTTGGGATAGCTTGTGTCGGCGGCCGCTTCGATGATGCCGCGCGGGACCAGGTGTGCTCCGTTGATGTGGCCATGCTCGAACTCGGCGGACTCGCGCACGTCAATCAGAACGAAATCCTCCTTTGCATTCATTTTGGCCATAAGCTCCTGTGTCGTGATTTCGGTAACACAGGACTTGGCTGCGCGGACAAAGTCCATCAAGCCGACAGGCTGTTCGGGTTTGAAAGTGTTATACATCGCTGAGACTATCCTTCATGTGAATGGGGGAGATGCTGGACTCATAAACAAGAACATGCTGGGCCAACAGTCCTGTCACGCACCGTGTTTCTCTGTGGCTTTGGCCTGTTTACCCGTCGATGCAGCCGTAGATTACACTCTTCCAACGACGCATACCCATGATAGCGAATGCCTGAGAAAACCCAATCCACTTATTCCGAACCCATGACCGACGCCAACGATGCCGGCTACATGCGCACTGCACTCGAGTTGGCCCGACAGGGCTGGGAGGCCGGCGAGGTGCCGGTCGGAGCGGTGGTGGTATGCGGCGGCGAGATTGTGGGACGCGGCTATAACCAGCCAATCTCCAGCCATGACCCGACGGCGCATGCCGAGGTGATGGCGCTGCGGGATGCGGCGGCCCGGCTGGGCAATTACCGGCTGGTGGGATGCACCTTGTATGTGACCATGGAACCGTGCGTGATGTGTGCGGGAGCGATCCTGCATGCGCGGGTGGCGCGGGTGGTCTATGGTGCGCGCGAGTACAAGACGGGTGCGCACGGCAGCATCCTGGACGTGTTTGCGGAACCGCGCCTGAACCATCATTGCGAGATCGACGGCGGCGTGCTCGCGGAGGAATGCGCGGCGATGATTTCGGGGTTCTTCGAAGCCCGTCGCCAGGAAATGAAGGGGGCCATGCCATGAACGAGTTGGTGATCGAAATCGATATGAAGCTGCAGCAGCTGTATCTGTGGGAGCCCTATCCGGACGGCGACTTGCTGATTCGCCAGTACCCGGTGTCGACCGCCACGAACGGGGCGGGGGAGGCAAATGGCAGCCACTGCACGCCGCGCGGCCGGCATCGCATCGCGGAAAAGATTGGCGGGGGCATGCCCCTGTGCTGTGCATTCAAGTCGCGCGAGCCCACCGGCGAAATCTGGACGCCCGAACTGAACGCCGAAAACCCGGGCCGTGACTGGATTCTCAGCCGCATCCTGTGGCTGGAAGGCATGGAACCGGGCAAGAACCAGGGTGGCACGGTCGACACGCATGACCGCTATATCTACATCCATGGCACCCACGAAGAACACAAGCTCGGCATACCGGCGTCGCATGGCTGCATCCGCATGAAAAATGAGGATGTGGCGGAATTGTTCGACCTGGTGAATGTGGGAACGGAAGTGCGGATCAGTTGATTGTGTGCCCGATAAAAAAATCCGGCGAAAGCCGGGTTTTTTATCGGGTTGGCAGTTGGTTATTGCAGCACGACCAGGGTGACGCGACGGTTTTCCGCGCGGCCGGCCTTGTTGATGTTGCTGGCAAGCGGGAACGACTCGCCGTAGGAGATCGTGCTCATGCGGTGCAGCGGAATGCCGCCCTTGATGGCCAGATAGTGCCGCACATTATCAGCACGGGCCTGGCCAAGCGTCAGGTTGGGACCCACTTCGCCGATGCTGTCGGTATGGCCCTGGATTTCGACGAACACATTCTTGTTGTCGGCCTTGAGCCGGGCAGCAAAATCGTCAAGCGCTTTTTCAGATTCGGGCGACAGCTTGCTGCCGCTGAAGCCAAAGTTGACATTGCTCGACAGGACCACTTCATACAGGAACTTACCTTCCGCTAGTTTGCCGGCGCGGCTGGCGCGGTCGAGCGCTTCCTGGGTGGTGTTCGACAATTTGTCGATGGCGGTTTGCTGGCTGTTGACGCGGTTTTCGAGCCCCTGATACAGGCTGGCCGTCTGGCCGAGCTTGCTGCTGGTGTCGGCTTGCTGGCCATCGATGCGCTTGTTGACGCCCGAAATTTGCTCGTTGACGTAGTCCTTGGTGGCGCAGCCCGCAAGCAGTGTGGCGCTGGCCAGTGCCAGTGAAACGTGACGGATTTTCATGTGATTCCCCCTATGGTCCAGCCAGGCAGCACGCAGTCGAACAGGCCGGGATGTTTACATTCTAGCCATATTGCGGGCCCGAACAACTCGAAGTGCGCTGGATGCGGCTTCTGGCGGGGGCCGGGAGACAGAACTCAGGCTGAACAAATGCCCGCGCATTCCCCCTGCTAGGCGAGTTTCGAGCCAGCAGGCGGGTCAAGCGGGCGGTCTGATTTTTGGGTGCTTCTTGCGCGGGTGTTCTTCTGTCCCTTGCGCGTCGACATAAGCTCGAACCGTATCAAGCGTGGCACCGCCGACGCTGCCGACGTAATACGCACGGTGCCAGAACAGC
>JAWOJD010000071.1:0-11946 GCA_046484355.1 Thiobacillus sp. | reverse complement strand
ATGCGATACTCGAACCAGCGTTGGGATGGTCGCGCCCGAATCCTTGACCACCATTTTCGAGATTCCCTCGTAATTGATCAGCGTAGGCTGATGCGGGTTGCTTCCGTCATGGCAGGCCGCACAGCGGTTTTCCACAATAGGCTTCACCAGCTTGTCATAACCGTCCTGTGTCGAACCATCCTGGACCCATTTGAATATGACCGCGCGCTCCTCGGTGGGCAGCATCTCGGGCCCTTCAGCGCCGTTTCGAGGCGCGTGTCATGTTCGCTGCCGTGGTAGGCAATCCGGATATCTGCGGCAGTGAGCGTATTGGGCTTGCCGTCCAGTCCTGCGTGGGTGAGCCACACCTGCAACATGGCGAACATGTAACCCGTACCCAATACCAGCAGCGTCATGGTGTAAACCATGCGCATTGACAACGGCAGGGTACTGAAATGATAGAAGTGACGATGACTCATAATTGATTGTGCGGGTTCAACTTTGAAGTACAACGCCTGATGCCTTGGAGAATGCCTGACTGGGTGTTTGGTATCCAAGGCGCTTTCTGGGCCGGTTGTTCAATCGCTCCATTGCCGTATCAATTTCCTGCTGCGTAATGGTGGTGAAGTCCCGATTCTTCGGGAAATACTGTCGTATCAATCCATTGGTGTTCTCGTTTGTGCCGCGTTCCCAGGATGCATAGGGGTGCGCGAAATAGAAGTCGGCTTGCAAGCGTTGAGCGATCGCTTCATGCCCGGCGAACTCACGCCCATTGTCCGAAGTGATGGTATGCACCTGCCTTCGGTGTGGCTTGAGTAGTTTGGTCATGGCGTCGCTCACGGCCTGCGTGGTTTTGCGCTCGACCTTCTCGATCAGCGTGAAGCCAGACTTGCGTTCGACCAGGCTTACGATGGCCTGCCGGTGATTCTTGCCGATGATCGTGTCGGCTTCTCAGTCGCCGATCCGGCGCCGCGTCTCGACAATGGCCGGGCGTTCTTCGATGGATTGCCGGTTGGGGATCATGCCGCGGCGGCCCGCCTTGCCATAGCGTTTCTTGCGCAGCTTCTTCCACAGCAAGCCGCCTGCACGTTTGTTCGCGTAAACGCGTTGATAAACCGTCTCCTGGCTGATGCTGGCGTGGGCGCTGATTTGCTCGGGGCTCCATTGCAACAAAAGCTTCTCTTGCGTGAATTGCCAGGTTGCCTCGTCAATCGTCCGCGCATTCATTGCACGCCGAACGACCGCCATGCTGTGCGCCTGTTTTGGGCGATAGCCGCGCTGGCCACGGTTGCGGCCATTTCCCTGCTGATGGTTAAGGCGCTTCGTTCCAGCACGTGGGCAATCTCGCGCTGCTTTTGGCCTGCGTGCTTTAAGGCGTAAATCTGATATCGTTCTTCTCGGGTGAGGTGTGTGTAGCTCATTTCTGCAATTTCGACTGGCCGGTCAAAAAGGCGGGGATGCTACCGCATCCCGCCCACTCAACCTGCGTTACTCAAAATTGCACTTCATTCCTGAATCCGCCTTGTGTTGCGTGAAAAAATTAGTTTTTGGCGCCTTGGTCGATCCAGGTGGCAAGAGTCGAAATATCCGCGTCGGACAGTGCTTTCTTGCCGTGCGGCATGCGGATGGACGGATCGGCCAGGCCTGATACCAGGCGGAACAGCGTGCTGCTGACGCTGGAACCCGGCACGATCACGGGACCAAACTTGGTGCCTTTCATCAGGCCTTCGTAGCTGTCGAGCAGCAGTCCGGATTTCTCGTAACCGTCAGAGCCCATGACATGGCAGGCCGTGCAGTTGGCGTCGATGATCGGCTTGATGTCGGCCTGGTAGGTGACGGGCTTGTCGCTACAACCCGTTTGCAGAGCAACGACGGCGAGGACGGACAGGGTGGTGAGGGCAGCGCGTTTAATCATGATTGGGTTCCCTTGCAAATTGGAATTTCAGTGGATGCTAATGAATGTATTCAATTAACTCAAGAGTTAAAGGTTTTTTTATTCTGTTCGAACCGAAAACGTGTTGGGTATGGGTCACAGCCAGGTCGCCCGGCAAGCTGGCCTGCAATGGTTTCGGCGTATCCCCCGAGAAGAGTCGCTAAACACAATATGCACGCGCCAGCCTCCGCAGCTTGGGCGACAAGGCACTTTTGACACTAGCCTACGAGTTGCCCCAGCACAAACGGCAGGATGCCCCCCTTGTTGTAATACTCGACCTCGATTGGCGTATCGATTCGCAGTGTGAGCGTGACACGTTCCGTGTTGCCGTCGGCCCGGTGGATGACCAGCGTGACGTCCTGTTGCGGGGTGATGCCGGATTCGGTGCCTTCGAGGTCGAAGGTTTCGCTGCCGTCCAGTTTCAGCGAAGCCGCATCGACGCCGTCCTTGAACTGGCAGGGCAGCACGCCCATGCCGGCAAGGTTGGCGCGGTGAATCCGTTCGAAGCTTTTCGCGACGACTGTCTTCACGCCGAGCAGGGTGGTGCCCTTGGCGGCCCAGTCCCGGCTGGAGCCGGTGCCGTACTCTTCGCCGGCAAAAACCATCAGGGGAATCCCGTCTGCCTGATACTGCATGGCGGCGTTGTAGATCGGCTTTTCTTCTCCGTCCTTCAACGTAACGCCCCCCTCGGAGCCGGGGATCATCAGGTTCTTGATGCGAACGTTGGCGAAGGTGCCGCGCATCATCACTTCGTGGTTGCCGCGGCGGGCCCCGTAGCTGTTGAAGTCGACTTGCTGCACGCCATGGTCTTTCAGATATGCTCCCGCAGGCGAGGAGGGCTTGATGCCGCCAGCCGGGCTGATGTGGTCAGTGGTGACCGAGTCGCCAAAGATCGCCAGCGCGCGCGCGCCCTTGATTCCGACGGTGGCGGCCTTGTTGCCTCCAAAAAACGGCGGCTCCTGAATGTAGGTCGAGTTTTCATCCCATGCGTACACGGCCCCGGTGGGCGCAGTCACGCCATCCCACAAGGGGTTGTCGGCGCCGACGTTCTTGTAGCTCTTGTAGGCGCTGGCGGCGGTGGAATGGTGGAGCAGCGCGGCGATTTCTTCGTTGCTCGGCCAGATGTCCTTCAGGTAGACCGGACCGTTTTTGCCTGCGCCGATCGGCTCCTTGTCGATATTGAACGGCACCCGGCCGGCAAGCGCAAACGCTACCACCAGGGGAGGCGACATCAGGAAGTTCGCCTTGACGTTCTGGTGCACGCGCGCTTCGAAGTTGCGGTTTCCGGAGAGCACCGAACATGCGACGATGTCCTTGTCGAGGATGGTTTTTTCGATCGCCTCCGGTAGGGGACCTGAGTTGCCGATACAGGTGGTGCAGCCGTAGCCGACGACGCCGAAGCCCAGCTGCTCCAGATAAGGCAGCAGCTCGGCTTCCTTCAGGTATTCGGTCACTGCGCGGGAACCGGGGCCCATGCTGGTCTTGACGTGGGAAGGGGTATAGAGCCCCAGTTCGACTGCCTTCTTGGCCAGCAGGCCGGCAGCGATCATGACGCCGGGGTTGGACGTGTTGGTACATGAGGTGATGGCCGCGATCACCACGCTGCCGTGGCGCAGTTCGTCACCGCCTTCGACCGCATAGGTGCGGCGCAGGTCTTCGGCAGTCTTGCCGTAGCCGCCTTCAGCCTTGGGCTTTTGCATCAGCGTGTCGAAGGTGGTTTCGATAGCGGACAGCGCGATGCGATCCTGCGGCCGTTTGGGACCGGCGACCGAAGGTTCGACGGTCGAGAGGTCGAGGCTGAGCGTCTGCGAGTAGTCGATGTCACCGGCCTTGGGGATGCCGAACAGGGCCTGCGCCTGGTAGTAGGCGCGAATCAGGTCGACCTGCTCGTCCGGGCGGCCGGTGGCGGAAAAGTACTGGCAGGTCGCCTCGTCAACCGGGAAGAAGCCCATCGTCGCGCCATATTCGGGCGCCATGTTGGCAATCGTGGCGCGGTCGGTCACGGGCAGGGCCGCGGCGCCTTCGCCAAAGAACTCGACGAACTTGCCGACGACCTTGGCGCTGCGCAGCATTTCGGTGATCGTCAGGACCAGGTCGGTCGCGGTCACGCCCGGCTTGACGCTGCCGGTCAGGTTGACGCCCACCACGTCAGGCGTGAGGAAATACACGGGCTGGCCGAGCATCGCCGCTTCGGCCTCGATGCCCCCGACGCCCCAAGCCACCACGCCGAGGCCGTTGATCATGGTGGTGTGGCTGTCGGTGCCCACCAGCGTGTCGGGGTAGGCCACGCCGTCTTTTTCCATCACGCCGCGCGCCAGATATTCCATGTTGACCTGGTGCACGATGCCGACGCCGGGCGGCACCACCTTGAAGGTATCGAATGCCTGCATGCCCCACTTGAGGAACTGGTAGCGTTCCAGGTTGCGCTCGAATTCAATCTTCATATTGAGGTCGAGTGCATCCGAGCTGCCGAAATTGTCGACCTGGATGGAATGGTCAACCACCATGTCGACGGGGACCAGTGGCTCGATCTTCTGCGGGTCCTTGTCTGCGCGGGCGGCGGCTGAGCGCATCGCAGCCAGGTCGGCCAGCAGCGGGACGCCGGTGAAATCCTGCAGGATCACGCGTGCCACGGTAAAGGGAATTTCCTCGGTGCGCGAGGCGTTGGTTTGCCAGTTGGCCAGCTGTTTGACGTGCTCGGGCGTGACCTTCACCCCGTCGCAATGCCGCAGGACGGATTCCAGCACGATGCGGATCGACACCGGCAGGCGGGCCAAAGAGACCCCCAGCGCGGTTTCCAGCTTTTTCAGCGAAAAATAGCGGGTCTTGCCCGCATTGGTCGAAAAGGTATCTTGGGTGTTGAAGGCGTCGGTCATGAGGCTGGGCCAGATAAGGATGGTCAGGAAGGCTCGATTCTAACGGAAGCGGTCACGCTTCGCGCCGCATCTGCGGGAACAGGATGACGTCGCGGATGCTCGGCGAGTCGGTCAGCAGCATCACCAGACGATCGATGCCGATGCCGCAACCGCCGGTGGGCGGCAGGCCGTGTTCCAGCGCGCGGATGAAGTCGGCGTCATAGTGCATCGCTTCTTCATCGCCGGCTTCCTTTAGTCGCACCTGGTCCATGAAGCGCTCGGCCTGGTCTTCGGCGTCATTCAGCTCGGAGAAGCCGTTGGCCATTTCGCGTCCGGTGATGAACAGCTCGAAGCGCTCGGTGATGTCGGACTGGCTGTCGGACCGCCGCGCCAGCGGCGAGACCTCGGCTGGATAGTCGATGATGAAAGTGGGCTGGATCAGCAGCGCTTCTGTGGTTTCTTCAAAGAAGGACAACTGCAGGCCGCCGATGCCATCCTGAGGACGGAACTTGGCTTTCATCGCGGTGAACTGGGCGATCAGCCATTCGCGGTCGTTCAACTGCTCGACCGTGTAGACCGGGTGGTACTTGCGGATGGCCTCGACGATGGTGAGGCGGTCGAACGGTTCGCCGAGTTCGATGGCATGGCCCTGGTAGGCCACCGTGGTGGAGCCGGTGGCCGCGATGGCCGCAGCACGTATCAGCGACTCGGTGATGTCCATCAGGTAGCGGTATTCGCGATAGGCTTCGTAGAACTCCATCATGGTGAATTCGGGGTTGTGCCGCGTCGACAGGCCTTCGTTGCGGAAGTTGCGGTTGATCTCGAACACCTTTTCGAAGCCGCCCACCACCAGCCGCTTGAGATACAGCTCGGGCGCAATGCGCAGGAACAGTTCCATGTCGAGCGCGTTGTGGTGCGTGGCAAACGGCTTGGCCGCCGCGCCGCCGGGGATGGGATGCATCATCGGCGTTTCCACTTCGAGAAACTCGCGCTCGACCATGAAAGTTCGGATCGCCTGGATGATCTTGGAGCGGCGCTTGAAGGTTTCGCGCGCCGTGTCGTTGGTGATCAGGTCGAGGTAGCGCAGGCGGTATTTCTGCTCCTGGTCGGCCAGGCCGTGGAATTTTTCCGGCAGAGGACGCAGCGCCTTCGACAGCAGGCGGATCGCGCTTGCCTGGATGGTCAGCTCGCCCTTGTTGGTCTTGAACAGGGTGCCGGTCACGCCTAGAAAATCGCCCAGGTCCCAGTGCTTGAAGGCGTCGTGCGTTTCGGTGCCGGTGAGGTCGTTGGACACGTAAACCTGGATGCGTCCGCTCATGTCCTGCAGCGTGGCGAAGCTGGCCTTGCCCATCACGCGCTTCAGCATCATGCGGCCGGCCAGCTGCACCTGGACGGCTTCGGTTTCCAGTGTTTCCTTGGTCTTGTCGCCGTGCGCCGTGGCCAGCTTGCCGGCATAGTCGTGGCGCTGAAAATCGTTGGGGAAGGCGACGCCCTGCTCGCGGATCGCGGCCAGCTTGGCGCGGCGTTCGGCAATGATCTGGTTTTCGTCGAGGGCGGGGGCGGGGGTTTCGATATTCATGGTGGGTTGGGTCAATCGCCGAAATAGGCGACTTCGAGTTGGAGTTGTAGGGCGGCACGACGCATCACGTCGTCGGCAGTGGCGATGACGTTGGAGCCGAGTACGTATGCGGTGGCCAGATGCAGGGCGTCGAGCGTGCGCAGGGGCAGTGCGGGAAGCGCGTCCATCAGTCGTTGGGCTTCGATGAAATCGGCGTCGGTCGCGGGCGTCACGGCGAGCAGGCCATTCTGGATATCGGTGCGCACTTCGTTCATCGCTGCCGCTTCCTGCTCCGGGTTGAGTCGCGCCTCGCGCCGCTTGCGTGCAAACGTCGAGCGCAACTCGACCAGCGTGAGGCGGCTGATGTGCGCAGGCGCGAGTTCGGCGAAATAGGCATCGAATGCCTCGCTATTGCGTTCGGGCAGGTAGCGTTTCACCAGCGCGCTGGTGTCCAGATAGACGCGCATCAGCCGCGTTCGTCGCGGTCTTCGCGGATCAGCACTTCGCTAGGCACGTCCTGAAACGGCATGGTGGCGCGAAAGGCGGCCAGCGAGCGAAACGCCTTCTTGCGTGGTTCAACTGGCAGGATGCGCGCCACCGGCTCGCCATGCTTCATCACCAGCACTTCGTCGGCGTCGGCGAACATCTGGTCGGGATGCGACAGGCCTTCACGGGCCTCGCGGATGGTCAGGGTTTTCATGGGTGCAGCCTCCCGCAGGAAGAAAACAGCGTAAAACGTGACACAATTATAGCCAATGTGACACGCGGCTTGCCACCCATTTCTTTCTCATGTCCGACACCCCCTTAAGCCTCCTCAACACTGTCTTCGGCTACCCCGCGTTTCGCGGGGAGCAGGCGGCCATCGTCGATACCCTGGTCGCCGGCAACGACGCGCTGGTGCTGATGCCCACCGGCGGCGGCAAGTCGCTGTGCTTCCAGATTCCGGCCTTGCTGCGCGAGGGCTGCGCGGTCGTGGTGTCGCCGCTGATCGCGCTGATGCAGGACCAGGTTGCGGCCTTGAAGGAACTGGGTATTGCCGCCGAATTTCTGAACTCCAGCCTCGACAGCGCGGCGGCGATGCAGGTCGAGCGCGACTTCTCAACCGGCAAGCTGAAGCTGCTCTACGTCGCCCCGGAACGCCTGCTGACGCCACGCTTTCAGAGCCTGCTGGAACAGGCGCAGGTTGCCTTGTTCGCGATCGACGAAGCCCACTGCGTATCGCAATGGGGCCACGACTTCCGCCCCGAATACCTGGGCCTGTCGGCACTGCACGAGCGCTTTCCCGCTGTGCCGCGCATCGCGCTGACGGCCACGGCCGACGCCGCGACGCGCGCCGAAATCCTCACCCGGCTCGACCTCGGCGAAGCGCGCGTCTTCGTCGCCAGCTTCGACCGCCCCAACATCCGCTATCGAATTGCCGAAAAAGCCGAGCCGCGCCGCCAGCTGCTCGATTTCCTGTCCGAACACAAAGGCGAAGCGGGCATCGTCTACTGCAGCACGCGCAAGAAGGTCGAGGAAACCGCCGACGCGCTGAAGCAGGCCGGCCTCACTGCCTTGCCCTACCACGGCGGCATGGACAACGACACGCGCCGCCGCCACCAGGAAAAATTCCTGCGCGAGGACGGCGTCGTCATGGTCGCCACGCTGGCGTTCGGCATGGGCATCGACAAGCCCGACGTGCGCTTCGTCGCCCACCTCGACCTGCCGCGCTCGGTCGAAGGCTACTACCAGGAAACCGGCCGCGCCGGGCGCGACGGCGAACCGGCCGAGGCGTGGATGGCGTGGGGCCTGCAGGACGTCGTCACGCAGCGCCGCTTCATCGACGAGGGCGAGGCCGAGGACACGCACAAGCGCATCGGCCACGCCAAGCTCGATGCCCTGGTCGGCCTGTGCGAAGCGGCCAGCTGCCGCCGCGTCGCGCTGCTCAGCTACTTCGGCGAAGCCAGCCAGCCCTGCGGCAACTGCGACGTCTGCCTCAACCCGCCCACGCTGTGGGACGGCACCGAAGCCGCGCAGAAACTGTTATCTGCCGTTTACCGCACCGGCCAGCGCTTCGGCGCCGGCCACGTCATCGACGTGCTGCTGGGCAAGACCACCGAGAAGATCGACCGCTTCGGTCACAACCAGTTGAGCGTATTCGGCATCGGCGCCAGCCAAACCGACAAGGTCTGGCGCGCCGTGCTGCGGCAGCTTGTCGTACGCGGGCTATTGGAAGTGGACCACACCGCCTACGGCGCCTTGAAGCTCACTGCCGCCGCAAGGCCGGTTCTGAAGGGTGAGGAGACCGTCATGCTGCGCGCGATCGAAGTGCGCCCGGCACGTAGCAAAAAATCACGCTTTGCACCCAGTTCCGGTGAAGGCGTCCATGACGACGAAGATCCGCTCTTCCTCGCCCTGCGCACCTGGCGCCGCGAAACCGCCAACGAAAAGGGCGTGCCGGCTTACGTCATCCTGCACGACGCCACGCTGCGCGAAATCGCCGCGCGCCGGCCGGCGACGCTGGCGGAACTGGGCGAGATATCGGGGCTGGGAACGAAGAAACTGGAGGCCTACGGCGAGGACGTGCTGGCGGTGGTGGCGGAGGGGTGAAGCGAGCCTTGGCCGGGCAACAGTCAGCGCCCCCCCGCGCTGGCGGCGCTGGACGACAAACTCTGTCGCACAGTATATTGTGCACAATTCTGTCATCACATCGAGGAGTAGATCATGGGCTTTTCCACCAGCGATGTGGTGCCATTTACCCAGGCGCGCGCCAATCTTTCCGAACTGGCCGACCAGGCCAAGGCTGGCGCCGAGAAGATCATCACCAAGAACGGCGAGAGTTACGTCGCCCTGATCGATGCCGACCGGCTGGACTACTATCACCGGCTGGAACGCGAGCGCATCCATCTGCTGCTCATCGACGACGCCCGCCGAGGTCTGGCCGACATCGCCGCCGGACGGACCTTCGAGGCCGATGGTGCCATCGAGCGGCTGCAACAGCGCAGGGCCGCGACCGGCCCCGCCACCGCGGGCAAGTCCGGCAGGAAGCGTGGCTGATCGCCTCGCGCCGGGCTTCGGGACTGGCCAGACGAACAAACAGGCTCCACCAGTTGTAGATCAGCGCTACCGCACGCGCCGAGAGCTGGCAGCGGGCAAGATCATGGGTGGTAAAACCGCCCCAGCCCCACTGGTTCTTCAATTCGTCGAAGGTGTTCTCGCAGTCGGCGCGGTCGCGGTATAGCTGTCCAAGACTGAGGACTTCATGTTCCAAATTGGTGACCAGCACCGCATACTCGTAGCCGGTAATCTGCTTGCCGGTCTTGCGATCCGCTTCGATAAAACCGAGAAGCTGTTGTCCGGTTTCGTCTTCCTGAGCAATCAGCAGTTCGCCTTGCAGGGGACGACGCAACACCACGACCCGCCGGGGCGCTTCCCAGCCGGTCAGCTTCAGGGTGCTGTCCTTGCCTTCCCAACCCTGGCCGGCGTTAAGCCAGTCACGTTCGCGAAACAGGCGCTCGATGTGGCGTTTGACGTTCTTGGTCAGCTTGAGTTTGAACAGATAGCCCTGTTGCCGTTCTTCCAGGAGACGCATGAGCGTGTCTGAGCCAAAGCCACAGTCGCCGCGCACGATTTGGGGACGATGGTTTGGCGGCAGGTCATCGAGCACCCGAAGCAAGCCGGGCAGGCTGTGGCTGCCCAGGTAGAGGGCGACATCGAGGTGATGGACCGCCTGATCGGCGATGTGTTGACCCTGGCACGGGGCCTGGGCCACGAGGCGGCGCAGCACGTGGCGTTGCCTGAGCTTCTTTCGGAGCTGGTGGAGGCCACCCCTGGTGCGGCCGAGAACGTTCTGATCGAGTCTCTGGACGTGAGCCTCAACGTGCCGGTTGGCGCATTGCGTCGAATTCTCGCGAACTTGCTGGAAAATGCCCTGCACTATGGGGAAGGCCGGCCGGTGACCCTTCGGGTAGACGTAGAGAACGGCTTTTGTCGAGTCGGCGTGCTTGATCGCGGTCCGGGGATCCCGCTTGCCGAGCAGGAATCGGTGTTCTGCCCGTTTTACCGCCTGGAAGGCTCGCGCAGCGTGAATACCGGCGGCTCAGGCCTTGGGTTGGCGATCGTGCGGCAACTCGCTGCGGCACAGGGCTGGCGGGTGACACTGCAGGCACGTGACGGTGGCGGCTTGGCGGCCTGGCTGGAAATTCCTGTGCTATTAAGGGGGGGGGTGCGCCATGCGCGGGTTTTCCTTGAAATGAAAGCCCGATCGAATTACAATTTCCGGCTGTCCGGAATGGTTCGGACAAATTCGCACACCTGTCATAAAAGGGTGGCGGCGCGTTCAGACATACTCGCGTGGCTACTGACGGGTGGAGGCTCAACCCTTTTAGGAGTTTTCATGTCTGTCACCATGCGTCAAATGCTGGAAGCCGGTGTCCATTTCGGCCACCAGACCCGTTTCTGGAACCCTAAGATGGCGCCGTTCATCTTTGGTCACCGCAACAAGATTCATATCGTCAACCTGGAAAAATCGCTGCCGATGTTCCAGGAGGCACAAAAATTCGTCCGTCAGTTGTCTTCCAACAAGGGCAATGTCCTGTTCGTCGGCACCAAGCGTGCTGCCCGCGACATCGTGCGCGAAGAAGCGCAGCGCGCCGGCATGCCTTACGTCGACAACCGCTGGCTGGGCGGCATGCTGACCAACTTCAAGACGGTCAAGCTGTCGATCAAGCGCCTCAACGACCTGGAGGCCGCACTGGCCGAGCCGGGCCGCTTGTCGAAGAAAGAAACCCTCACCATGCAGCGCGAAGCCGACAAGCTGAACCGCAGCCTGGGTGGCATTCGTGAAATGGGTGGCGTCCCCGATGCACTGTTCATCATCGACGTCGGCTACCAGAAGGGCGCCGTGGTCGAGGCCAAGAAGCTGGGCATTCCGGTGATCGGCGTGGTCGACACCAACAACAGCCCGGAAGGCGTGGACTACGTGATTCCCGGCAACGATGACTCCGCCCGCGCGATTCGTCTGTATGCACGCGGCATGGCCGATGCGGCGCTGGAAGGCCGTTCCCAGGTCATCAGCGACATCGTCGGCGGCGAAGAGTTCGTCGAGGTCGAAGAAGACGCTGCGCCCGCCGCCGAATAAGCGCGATACACACCATCTCGCCGGGACCGGGTTCCGGCGAGCGGAATTTTAAGGAGGGGCGATGGCCCCTCTTTCTGTATTGAAGAAACTGGACAGGAGTACGAAATGGCTGAAATCACTGCAGGCATGGTCAAGGAACTGCGCGAGAAAACCGACGCGCCGATGATGGATTGCAAGAAGGCGCTGACGGAAGCGGGCGGCGACATGCAGAAGGCGGAAGAAATCCTGCGCGTGCGCTTCGGCAACAGGGCTGCCAAGAGCGCCAGCCGCGTGGCGGCCGAAGGCGTCGTGACCATCGCGATCAGCGCCGATGGCAAGTCGGCCGCCATGGTGGAAGTCAACTGCGAGACCGACTTCGTGGCGAAGAACGACGATTTCCTGGCGCTGTCGAGTGCGCTGGCCGAGATGGTGCTGAACCAGAAGCCGGCCGACGTTGCCGCGCTGTCCGCGCTGTCTTACAAGGACGGCACGGTGGAAACGGTCCGTACCGAACTGGTTGGCA
>JAWOJD010000065.1:0-15166 GCA_046484355.1 Thiobacillus sp. | reverse complement strand
TGCATGTGAACGACCCGGGCGCAACCGAGCCTGGCAAGGTCGTTTGTGAAGGCAGCCTTGACCTCGAAAACGGCATCCATCAGGAGTTGCTGGAGAACTATATTCTGACCGTTATCGCCTGTTCACGAGCTTTTTGGCGCTGGCTCAAAGAGGAAAAAGGTTTTATCTAGATCTGATAGCTAGTCCGGGCGGTCGGAGAGTATGCAATGGCGACTGTAGAAGAGTTCACGCATGAGATGCTGCGCCAGTACCTTGATGGGCGCGGTTGGCGTTGGCTTGTTGATGTTGACGGCGACTATGTCGTCGAGTTCGCCTACGACGAGGATTTTAGCTGCGAATTGACGCTCTACCTGATAATGTCCGGGAAGGAAAAGGAGATCCTGGAAGTACGGGTGCTCTCCGATATGCGCATTCCCAAGGCACACTGGGGCGAGGCGCTACATGCGTGCAACACCTGGAATGATACATGGGCATGAAGCAGTGCAAGTCCAACCCGTGGGAAGATTTCTCGATGAACCACAAGAAGGGCGACAAGGTTGAAGGCGCGATCAAGTCGATCACCGACTTTGGCGTGTTCATCGGCCTGCCAGGCGGAATCGACGGCCTGGTTCATCTGTCTGACCTGTCGTGGAGCGTGCCGGGCGAAGAGGCTGTGCGCAATTTCCGCAAGGGTCAGGATGTCGAGGCCGTGGTGCTGGGAATCGACCTCGAGCGCGAGCGTATTTCGCTCGGCATCAAGCAGCTCGAAGGCGATCCGATGGCCAGCTATACGTCGGGTCATGACAAGGGCAGTATCGTCAAGGGCACCATCAAGACGGTCGAAGCCAAGGGCGCCACTGTGCAGCTGGACACCGACATGGAAGGTTACCTGCGCGCGTCCGAAGTCTCGCGTGACCGTGTCGAAGACATGCGCAGCCACTACAAGGAAGGCGACGAGATCGAAGCCATGATCATCAACGTTGACCGCAAGAACCGCGTGATCAACCTGTCGATCAAGGCCAAGGACATGACCGATCAGGATTCCGCGATGAAGAAATTCGCCGCAGAATCCGCAGCGGCCGCAACAGGCTCAACCAACCTTGGCGCGCTGTTGAAGGCCAAGCTCGACAATAAAAACGCCGAGTAATCGATGACCAAGTCCGAGCTGATAGCTCAACTGGCAGCTCGACATGCGCAATTTTCGGTTGCGGATATCGAGATGGCGGTGAAGACGATCCTCGATGCGCTGGCAAAAAACCTGTCGCGCGGCGAGCGGATCGAAATCCGGGGTTTTGGCAGCTTCAGCTTGAGCTTTCGCCCCGCTCGCCTTGGGCGCAATCCCAAGTCCGGCGAGCGCGTACAGGTGCCGGCCAAGTATGTGCCGCACTTCAAGGCGGGCAAGGAATTGCGAGACCGGGTGGATTTCCCGCTTTGAGTGTATTGGGTTAAGTAGGTGAAAACGGCGCTGATTGCGCCGTTTTCATTTTTCAGCGCACTTCTGGAATACTTGAAAAGGTAGAATGGATGTTACACACACGCGAATTTTCATGAAAACAATTACACGTTATCTAGGCTTGGTGCTCAAATTGCTGGTGTTCCTGCTGGTGCTTGGGTTTGCCCTCAAGAACAGCCATACCGTCACGTTCAATACCTACCTGGATTATGTGTGGCAGGCACCGTTGATTGTCATGCTCGGGCTGGCGTTTGTCCTGGGTGCGCTGATCGGCGTGCTGGCTCTGCTCCCGACACTGTTCCGATTGCGGCGTGCGGCTTCACGTAGCTCGCGCGAGGCCATGATGGCAAAGACGAACTTGCCTGCTGTTTGACGCGCCATGGAATTCGAATTCTGGTGGCTGCTGGCATTTCCCCTGTTTTTCGTGCTGGGCTGGTTGGCCGCGCGGGTTGATATCCGGCAGGTGGTGACTGAATCGCGGGCGCTGCCCAATTCGTATTTTCGCGGCCTGAATTTTCTGCTCAACGAGCAGCCTGACAAGGCCATCGAAGCCTTTCTCGAAGTCGTTAAGCTGGAGCCGGAGACGATCGATCTTCACTTTGCACTGGGGGGGCTGTTTCGCCGTCGCGGTGAGCTTGATCGCGCAATCCGAATGCACGAAAACCTGCTGGAGCGAGAGGGACTGGTTGAAGAGCAACGTTTGCGTGCCATGAGCGAACTGGGTCAGGATTACCTGAAGGCAGGTCTGCTCGACCGTGCCGAGCAGGTGTTCACCAAATTGCTGGAAACACCGCAACATGGCCAGGCACGTACCTATCTTCTCGAGATCTATGTGCAGGAGAAAGACTGGGGAAAAGCCATCGACGCTGCACGCGTCCTGGAAAAGGACACCAGCAAGCCGCTCAATGCCGATATCGCTCATTTTTACTGTGAAAGCGCCATGTTGGAGTCGGCACGCGGCCACCCGGACGTGGCGGCGGCGCATTTGCAGCAGGCTTTGGCCACGAATCGGCAGTCGGTTCGCGCCAACCTGATGGCGGGCGATCTCGATGCGGCCGCAGGCCGACATGAAGCTGCCATCGCCGCCTGGCGCCTGATCGAGACGCAGAGTGTGGGGCACATGGCGTTGGTGGTCGACCGGATGCTTGGCAGTTACCGGCAGTTGGGCCGGCTGGATGAAGGCGTGCAGTGGTTGCGCGCGCTGTATGCACGGCAACCGTCGCAGGATGTGTTCGGCGCCTTGTATCTGGCGGTATCCGAATCCGAGGGCGCGGCGGCCGCCCGCCTGCTAGCGTGCGAGGAGTTGCGGCGCAACCCGAGCCTGCGCACGCTGGACCGCCTGCTTGAGGCGGAGTTGGTCAATGCAGAGCCGGACATGCGCGAACGCCTCCAGGTGGAAAAAAGTCTGGTGGCTTCGCATAGCCAGCGCATGATGCGTTACCAGTGTGGGAGTTGTGGCTTCAAGGCCAGGCAGTTCTTCTGGCGGTGTCCGGCGTGTGGGCGATGGGACAGTTTTGACCCCGAGCGGCGGGAAGGAGAAGCGTGAAGCACCCTGCAAAAATCATTGTGGCGCTCGACTATGCGGATGCGGTATCGGCACTAGGCCTGGTGGAGCGGCTCGATCCGGATCTGTGCCGGCTGAAAGTGGGCAAGGAGCTGTTTACCTCGGCGGGTCCGGAATGGGTGCGCATGCTGGTGGCGCGCGGTTTCGACGTGTTTCTGGATCTCAAATTTCACGATATCCCGCATACCGTCGCCGCAGCATGCCGTGCAGCGGCAGGGCTGGGAGTATGGATGGTGAATGTCCACGCCTCGGGTGGCAGGCGCATGATGACGGCCGCGCAGGAGGCGCTGGCGGAATTGCCCCAGCGCCCGCTCCTCATTGCCGTGACCGTTCTGACCAGCATGAGTACCGAGGATTTACAGGAAGTTGGCGTGGCCGACGCTCCGGCCGATCAGGTGCTGAGGCTGGCCCGGTTGGCACGCGGCAGCAAACTGGATGGCGTGGTCTGCTCGGCACGGGAAGCCTCCATGCTGCGCGCTGACCTGGGAACGGATTTCCGGCTGGTCACGCCGGGCATTCGTCCAGCCGGGGCGGATATGGGCGACCAGCGTCGCGTGATGACGCCTACGGAAGCCCTGCATGCCGGTGCGAGCGATCTGGTGATCGGGCGGCCCATTACGGGAGCGCCCGATCCCGTGGTGGCGCTCAGGCAAATATATTCTGAGATTCGAAATGCTTAAGGAGACGATGTGAAGATTACCGTCATTGGAACAGGCTATGTCGGCCTGGTGACAGGAACCTGCCTGGCGGAAGTTGGCAACGAGGTGCTGTGCCTGGATGTCGACCCAAAAAAGATCGAGACCTTGAAGGCGGGAGGCATTCCTATTTATGAGCCGGGTCTGGAAGACATGGTCAAGCGCAACGTCGAAGCAGGCCGGCTGTTCTTTACGACGGATATCGAGGAGTCGGTGAAATTCGGCCAGATCCAGTTCATCGCCGTCGGCACGCCGCCGGACGAAGACGGGTCGGCCGATCTACAGTATGTGGTGGCCGCCGCGCGCAACATAGGCCGGAACATGACGGACTACAAACTGGTCGTCGATAAATCCACCGTGCCGGTTGGGACGGCGGACAAAGTGAAAGCCGCCATGCAGGAAGAACTCACCAAGCGCGGTGCTGCAATTGAGTTTAACGTGGCATCCAACCCTGAATTTCTGAAGGAGGGGGCTGCGGTAGACGACTTCATGAAGCCGGACCGCATCGTGATCGGCACCGACTGCGAAGAAGCCACGGCCTTGCTGCGGCAGTTGTACGCACCGTTTCAGCGTAATCATGATCGTTTGACCGTGATGGATGTGCGCAGCGCTGAACTTACCAAATACGCTGCCAACGCCATGCTGGCGACCCGAATTTCTTTCATGAATGAACTTGCGATATTGGCCGAGAAACTGGGTGCCGACATCGAGCAGGTACGGCACGGCATTGGTTCCGATCCCCGAATCGGGTATGACTTTCTATATGCAGGCTGTGGCTACGGTGGATCGTGTTTTCCCAAGGACGTGCAGGCGTTGCGCCGGACAGGTCAGGAAAACGGCATCCCGTTGCGGGTGCTCGATGCAGTCGAAGAAGCCAACGATGTGCAGAAGCAGGTTCTGATCAGGAAATTGACGGCGCGCCTGGGTAAAGACCTCAAGGGAAAGCGCTTTGCCATGTGGGGCCTGGCTTTCAAACCCAACACTGACGACATGCGCGAAGCCCCCAGCCGCACCATGCTTGAAGCCTTGTGGGCGATGGGCGCGAGCGTATCAGCTTACGATCCGGCAGCGATGGAGGAAACCCGCAGGATATATGGTGAACGGGCAGACCTGCTGCTCGTCGACAGCCCCATGGATGCATTGAAAGGCGCCGATGCGTTGTTAATTGTGACCGAATGGAAAGTGTTCCGCAGCCCCAACTTCGATACGGTGAGAACCCTTCTGAAATCCCCGGTTATTTTTGATGGCCGCAATTTGTACGCGCCGAAGGCGATGCGTGATCTGGGATTTGATTACCATCCAATAGGCCGTCACCTGGCATGATCGTCCAACCTGGTATAGGCCGTATGTCTCCCCTGAACGTGCAGGGTATGATGTTCTGCTCTAGAGTGGAAACAGGTGGCTGCGCGTCCAATCTTGAGTCCCGTCAGTCAACATGAGCCCCTATAAAACGATCGAAGACTGTGTCGGAAATACTCCCTTGGTACGCCTGAAACGTATGCCCGGCATGACGTCGAACATCATCCTCGTCAAGCTTGAAGGCAATAATCCTGCAGGCTCGGTGAAAGACCGACCTGCGTTGTCGATGATCGATGCTGCGCAGGCGCGTGGCGATATCAAGCCCGGCGACACCCTGATCGAGGCGACCAGCGGCAATACCGGAATCGCGCTGGCGATGGCGGCGGCGATGCGTGGCTACAAGTTGATTCTCATCATGCCTGAGCACCTGTCCATCGAGCGGCGGCAAACCATGCGTGCTTTTGGTGCCGAACTGCAATTGGTGAGCAAGGAAGCCGGAATGGAAGGCGCGCGCGATCTGGCCATTGCCATGGAGAATCAGGGCATCGGCAAGATCCTCGACCAGTTTGCCAACCCGGACAACCCCGACGCACACTATCGCACCACCGGCCCCGAAATCTGGCGTGACACGGACGGCAAAATCACCCACTTTGTTTCGAGCATGGGTACAACTGGCACGATCATGGGGTGCTCACGCTACCTGAAAGAGCAGAATCCGGCGATCCAGATCGTGGGTGTGCAGCCCACCGAAGGTGCGCAGATCCCAGGAATTCGCAAATGGCCGGATGAATACGTGCCCAAAATTTGCGACTACGATCGTGTCGATCGCATGATTTTCGTCACGCAGTTGAATGCCGAGGAAACGACCCGGCGGCTGGCGCGCGAAGAAGGGATCTTTGCCGGTATTTCGTCTGGTGGTGCGCTGTGGGCAGCGCTACAGGTATCGAAAGAAGTCGAGAATGCCGTCATCGTCTCCATCGTATGCGACCGAGGCGACCGCTATCTGTCCACCGGTGTGTTTCCGGCTTGATTCCGCGCATCTGATTCTGCAGTGGCGAAAACAAAAACGATCTACACCTGTACCGAATGCGGCGGTCAGTCCACGAAGTGGCAAGGGCAATGCCCTTCCTGCAACGCCTGGAACACCCTGGTCGAGACCATCGCCGAGTCGGCCAAACCACGCTTTGCCTCGCTGGTGGCAAGCAGCATGCTGCAGATGTTGCATGACGTCGAAGCCTCGGAAGAGAGCCGTATCGCAACCGACATCGGCGAGCTTGATCGTGTGCTCGGCGGTGGCCTGGTGCCGGGCGGGGTGGTGCTGATCGGCGGCGACCCCGGAATCGGCAAATCTACGTTGCTGTTGCAGGCATTGGCTGGATTGTCAGAACAACGCAAGACCCTCTATGTCAGCGGCGAAGAGTCGGCGCGCCAAGTCGCGATGCGCGCGCGACGGCTGGACCTGCCTGATGCCAATATGCCTGTATTACCAGAAATCCGCCTTGAAGCGATTCTGGCACAGTTGGCTGAGACCAAGCCCGAAGTCGCCGTCATTGACTCGATTCAGACCGTCTATTCTGAAGCCCTGACATCCGCCCCCGGTTCCGTCGCGCAAGTCCGCGAATGCGCTGCGCAGTTGACTCGTTATGCCAAGCAAGCCGGCACTGTCATTATCCTGGTGGGACATGTAACCAAAGAGGGTGCGATCGCAGGCCCTCGCGTACTGGAACACATTGTCGACACCGTGCTGTATTTTGAGGGCGATACAGGCTCGTCTTTCAGACTGGTCCGCGCATTTAAAAACCGTTTTGGCGCAGTCAACGAGATTGGCGTTTTCGCCATGACCGAGAAGGGCCTCAAGGGCGTCTCCAACCCGTCGGCGATATTCCTGTCGCGCCACGGCGAGCCGGTACCCGGATCCTGCGTGCTGGTCACGCAGGAGGGCACGCGGCCGCTGCTGGTGGAAATCCAGGCACTGGTCGATTCCAGCCACGCGCCGAGCCCGCGTCGCCTCTCAGTCGGTCTGGAGCAAAACCGCCTCGCCATGCTGCTCGCCGTGCTGCATCGCCACGCCGGCATCGCGTGCTTCGATCAGGATGTGTTCGTCAACGCCGTCGGCGGCGTGAAGATTAGCGAACCCGCCGCTGACCTCGCCGTGTTGGCGGCGATCGTCTCGTCGCTCAGAAGTCAGCCGCTTCCCGACAAACTGGTGATGTTCGGCGAAGTCGGCCTAGCCGGCGAAATCCGCCCGGTACAGCGCGGTCAGGAACGCCTCAAGGAAGCCGCCAAGCTCGGCTTCACCCAGGCCATCGTACCCGCCGCCAACCAGCCCAAGCAGAAGATCGCGGGCATGACGGTGCATGCGGTGCAACGGTTGGACGAGGCAATCAGGCTGTTTAGGGAAAGCTGAATGTACGCTGGGCGCCTGTAGAACGTATTGAATTTTATCGGCCTGGTGGTTGTGACTTGAGCTTATGGAATTGTTCAAAACGGCCCTAAGCGAAGACAAGAGCAGCTAAAGGGTTTAGCGAGAAGTACCATAACCAAATATCCAGCCGATTCCAGCCCACACTGCTGAGTTGGCTGCCATAGCGAGTAGCACGGCAGGTCCAAATCCTCCCCGCCAATCACCTAGAAAGAGAATGAAGGACGCTGGCAACACCAAGAGGTCAAGCAACGTGATACTGGAGCCATGCAGACTGATCAAGGTCGAATAAACGGCCGCAAGAACCGCACCTATAACAGCTATATTTGCGCCCAACGAGAAGCTTTGTGCTTCGCCCTAAGCTGCCAATCCGCTTCACGAGGGGCTTGCGTCATGCTTTCACTATGCCTGTCGTTGATAACGAACTAAAGTTACTCTGTTTATGAGCAGTCAGACGGCTGCGGATTCAACCAGCCATTAGCGATAGCGAAGTTCTCGCTTAGCTCATCACCTGCCCATGCTCCCGCGTGTCGTGGAACGCGACCTTGGGCCAGCGCTCCTGCGCCAGCGATAGATTCACCCGCGTATCTGCCAGATACACCAGGTTGCCGTCGACGTCCTTGGCCAGCTTGAGCGTGTTGGCCTTGGTGAATTCGGCGAGGTGCTGGGCGTCGGGGCAGGTGACCCAGCGTGCGGTGTGGATGCCGGCGTTCTCGAAGCTGGCTTCGACGCCGTATTCGGTGCGCAGGCGATGCGCGACGATCTCGAACTGCAGCGGGCCGACGGCGCCGATGAGGAGCGTGTTGTCGGCGAAGGGGGCGAACACCTGCACTGCGCCTTCCTCTCCGAGCTCCAGCAGACCCTTGTTCAACTGCTTGGCGCGCAGCGGGTCGCGCAGGCGCGGTTTGGAGAACAGTTCGGGGGCGAAGTAGGGGATGCCCTTATACTGCAGGGCTTCGCCTTCGGTGAGGGTGTCGCCGATGTGCAGCTGGCCGTGGTTGTGGATGCCGATGATGTCGCCCGCCACGGCGTCTTCCATGCGGGTGCGCTCGTTGGCCATGAAGACCACGGCGTTGGCGATCTTCATGTCCTTGCCGGTGCGGCGGTGGCGCAATTTCATGCCGGGCGAATAGCGGCCCGAGCAGACACGGAAGAAGGCGATGCGGTCGCGATGCTGCGGGTCCATGTTGGCCTGGATCTTGAACACGAAGCCGGTGAATTTTGGTTCGTCGGGATCGACCACGCGCTCGACCGCTTCGCGCGGCAGCGGCGACGGTGCCCAGTCGGCGAGCGCGCGCAGCACTTCGCGCACGCCGAAGTTGTTGATCCCGGAACCGAAGAACACCGGGGTCTGTTTGCCGGCGAGGAAGTCGTCGAGGTGGAAGGTGGCACCGGCGCCGCGCACCAGTTCGATCTCGGACAGCAGCGTGTCGGCTTCGAGCGGGAAGCGCTCGCGCAAGGCGGCTTCGCCCAGCCCTTGCAGCGATTCGAACTGCTGGTCGGCGTTTTCCTCCCCCGCCTTGAAGCGCAGGATCTCGTCGTTGAGCAGGTGATACACACCCTGGAACCGCTTGCCCATGCCGATCGGCCAGGTGACGGGCGCGCTGTGGATTTTCAGGATCGATTCAATTTCGTCCAGCAGTTCCAGCGGCTCACGTACCTCGCGGTCCATCTTGTTGATAAAGGTGATGATGGGCGTATTGCGCATCCGGCACACTTCCAGCAGCTTGATCGTCTGTTCCTCCACGCCCTTGGCTGCATCGACGACCATGATCGCGGCGTCCACGGCGGTGAGTACGCGATAGGTGTCTTCCGAGAAGTCCTTGTGGCCGGGGGTGTCGAGCAGGTTGAACACGCAGTTGTCGTAGGAAAATTGCATGACGGAAGAGGCGACCGAAATGCCGCGCTCCTGCTCGACCGCCATCCAGTCGGAGGTGGCGAACTTGCCGCTCTTCTTGGCCTTGACCGTGCCGGCCATCTGAATCGCGCCGCCAAACAGCAGGAGCTTTTCGGTCAGTGTGGTTTTACCCGCGTCGGGGTGCGAGATGATGGCAAACGTGCGACGTTTTTTGACGTCGCGTACCAAAGCAGGATTGCCGGTTTGAGCCGGTGAGCTTGAAGTGGATTCCATCGGGGGAGGAGCGGAAAGGCAGCAGGCCGCAATTTTATGCTATTTCCTGCAGCCTGCCCTGTCGCAGACAGATTTCGGCCAGGTGAAGCGCACACTGCCGGCTTAATCTGCCGGCAGTGTGCGTTGGGTGGGAGAGGGCATTGCTCCTCTCCTGTCCTTGCCCGTCAATCACATTTGCAAGGCTTGCTGACGCGCTTCTTGTTGGTTTTCTTCGGGCTGGACTTCATCAGTTGCGGCACCGAAACCTTCTGCACACCCAAGACCTGTTCGCGCTGGATCTTCCAGCGATCGCCTTCGCGCACCCATTCCAGGCGCTTGTTCACCACGTCGCTATAGTTCGGCGACGCATACGTCTGCTTGAATTCGGTGGTTGCCTTGTTGGTGCCCGGGGTGGCCGCCATCAGATTGTCGACACCTACCGAGATCGTGCCGGGCTTGCCGAGGCGAACCGCCCGCTCGCTGGACCATTGCTGCAGCGGAACGGCATCTTCCGGGGTGAAGCTCTTCGCATAGAATCCCCTGTAGCGCGGGAAATCCTTGGCGGACCACGCGGCGGCCCATCCGGCCAGCGCCTGCTGCACGGTTTCGGCTGGCACGACCGGGCTCGGCTCGGGTTGCGTTGCCGGGGTGGCGGCGATCACTGGCGGGGCGGCCGGGATCATGCTTTCCACAACTATGGGGGCGATGGCAGGACACAGGCTGGAGGCATCGATTTCCTGGCGATCCTGACCGAGTTCCTTGGCAGTGGGTAAACCGTCACGGCCGACTTCCAGGGCGGACAGCAGCCGTCCCATGCCTGCCAGGGTCCGTGCGTGGGCGATGGCCTGTTCATAACTGGCGTTCGTATACGCGCGGCGTGCCTGGAAATACTCGTTCTCGGTGTCGAGCAGGTCGAGCAGGGTGCGCTGACCGATGTCGAACTGGCTGCGATAGGCCTCGCGCGTCTTGGCGATGGCCAGCTGGTGCTGGTTCAGATAGCCCAGCTGGCGGGTCAGGTTATGGATGTCGTTGAAGGCGATGGCCACGTTCTGGCGGACATCGCGGCACGCCTTGTTGCGCAAGTCCTTCGACATTTCGAGCTGCTCAGTGTACTGCTGCACCTGGGCGCGGTCGGAGCCGCCCTTGAACAGGTTGTAGTTGAGGACCAATTCGATAATGTGATTGTCGCGCCGCCCTGACACGCCGTTGGCGTTGGACATCGCATCGGTGCTGGCGCGCAAGTTGACGCGCGGGTGGAAGTTGGCATCACGGCTGTCCGCCTCGGCCTGCTTGGAGCGTACATTCTCGACTGCGGCATTGAAGGCCGGACTGCCCTCATAAGCCAGTCTTAAGGCTTCCTCGACATCGGGCGGGATGCCCTGCTTGATGAGTCCGGGGGCGATCATGTTGCCCGGCGGAAGCTCGCCCACGATGCGCTGATAACGCGCGCTGACATCGTGCAGGTTGCTGGCCTCGGTGAGCATGTTCGACTGCGCAAGGGCCAGGCGGCCGGCTGCCTGCTCGAAGTCGACCCGCCGCCCCACGCCCGCCTGAACGCGCTGCTGAATCTGGTTGTATACCTGCTCATGCTGGCCAAAGTTTTCCTGCGCCAGCATGGACAGTTCACGGTAGCGCAGCACGTCGAGGTAAGCGCGGGACGCTTCAAGTGCGGTTGTTTCCGTTGCGTCGAGCAACTCGTAGTAGCGCACCAACTTGGCAAACGCCAGTTTGGAGACTTCATCACGGGTGGCGAACCCGTCGTAGATCATCTGGTTCAGGGTCAACGTTGCCCCGCGGCGGGTCAAATCTGTCGACGGCAGGTTGGGGGGGGACAGGCTTTCGCGCCCGATTCCGGCCTGGAGGTCGATACGCGGCAGATAGCCACCGCGGGCGACATCCTGTTCATGTTGAGAGGCCAGGAAACCATGCCACTTCGCCTGCACTTCGGGGTTGCTCACAATGGCTTTCTTGACCGCATCCTGCAGTGAATGGGGCGCAGGTGTCTGGGCGCTGGCGGCGGCCGAGAACACACCTATCAGCGATACAAGCAGCGCTTTTTTTCTTAGCAACATTCCTTCAGCCTCTCCAAACCTGTCCGATAATGTTAGATATAAACTTCGAGCACGATTATTTCCGCAATGTTCATGCCAGACGCGGTTGTAACACTAATTTATCCTTTCTGCACATTTGGACGGCCTCCCCGGGAGGGATCCGATGTGCGGGCATAACTCGAAAGAACGGCGTGCAGGCTGGCACCAGGGGAAATTTGCCCGGCAGTTTTGTGCAGCCGCCAGAGGACGATCCTGGCCCAGACTGCCGCAAGCCCTCGCGTGACTATTCGTCATGTCATGCCAAATAGTCAACGGTCCTCCGACCCGTTTGGCCTCTTCAAAGCGACGCTGCTCATCGTGTTCAGCGCGAGCCTGGCTGCAGCGAACGTCGATATGGACCGTTTACTGTCCCTTGCCGGACAGCGCTATGGCGCACCTGGAACGGCTGCGGTGATGGCCTGGCGAGACTTGCTGAGCGAAACGGCTGGTCAGTCCGATATGGCCAAGCTGCGGCGGGTCAATGATTTCTTCAATCGCCGCATCCGCTTTGGAGAAGACAGCGATATCTGGGGCAAGACCGATTACTGGGCGACCCTGCTCGAATCGATGGGCCGTGCGCAGGGCGATTGCGAGGATTTTGCCATCGCCAAATATGTCACGCTGAAGCAACTGGACATTCCTTCCGAAAAACTGCGGCTGACCTACGTCAAGGCGCGGATCGGCGGATCGCGCAGCCGTGTTGTCCAGGCACATATGGTCCTCAGTTACTATCCGGCTCCGGACGACGAGCCGCTGATTCTGGATAATCTGATTTCGGACATTCACCCCGCTTCCCGCCGCACAGACCTGACATCGGTGTTCGGTTTCAATGCCGAAGGGCTGTGGGTGGGAGGTGGCAAGCCCGTTGCCAGTTCATCGCAGCGGCTGTCGAAATGGCAATCGGTGCTTGCCAGGATGCGGGAAGACGGGATCAATTGAAATGAAGGCGCTCTTGGATAGGGAAATCTCATGTCACTGACCAAACAACTCTGGCTTGCCATCGCGGCGATCATGATTCTTGCGTTCGGCGCCAGCTTTCTGGTCAGCGCGTGGTCTGCGAAGGGTTATCTGGAAGATCAGCTTCGCTTGAAGAATATCGACAATGCCAATTCGCTGGCCTTGTCGATGTCGCAGATCGAGAAGGACCCCGTTGTCATTGAATTGCTGGTGGCCGCGCAGTTCGATATCGGGCACTACAAGTACATCAAGCTCTCCTCGCCTTCAGGCAAGCTGATGTTTGAACGGGTTAGCGAAGCGGCAACCGACACCGTGCCTGCATGGTTCATCAAGCTGATTGCCTTGCGCAACGCGCCCGGCATCGTCCAGGTGCAGGACGGCTGGCGGCAATATGGCACGTTGTCGGTACTCAGCCAAGAGCGTTTCGCCTATCAGGCATTATGGCAGGGCAACCTTCGGTTGCTGGGCTGGTTTCTGGGGATTGCACTCTTGTGCGGCGGGGTTGGAACCTTGATCCTGCGCGCCATCACCCACCCGCTGGGAGAGGTGGTCCGGCAGGCCGAAGCAATTGGCGGGCGCCGCTTTGTCACCATCGAGGAACCGCGCACGCGCGAATTCCGCAGCGTGGTACGCGCCATGAATGCGCTGTCAGGACAGGTGCGCGGCATGCTTGACGAGGAGTCCTCCCGCCTGGAGCAGTTGCGCCGCCATGCCCAGCACGACGCGTTGACCGGGCTGTTGAACCGTGAGCATTTCATGAAGAAATTGCAGCGCGCGCTGGAAGATGAAAATGCGCATCCCAATGGCGCGCTCTACATTCTCCGGCTGCCCAACCTCGCCAATATGAACAAGACCCTGGGCCATGAGGCGACCGACGCCGTGCTGCAACGGCTGGCCGGCGCGCTGCAGGAGCTGTGTCCGGAGGAGCCGTATCTTGTCGGCCGGCTGAATGGCGCAGACTTTGGCGTGCTCGTACCGGGTGTTGATTCAATCGAAGACATGGCGCGCCGGGTTTTTGCCCATGCCGAATTGTCGATCAACGATCCGAGTGCCGATGTCGGGCACACCGTTTTACTGGGTGCGGCCGTGTATCGCCATGAAGACGAGATGTCGCAGGTGTTGACGCGGGCCGACGTGGCGCTGGGCCGAGCCGAAGAGGAAGGCGGCAGCGCAGTCGAAATGGGCGATCTCGCCGTTGAGTGGAAAATCACCTCCAGCCTGATCGAGGCCTGGAAAGCCTTGATCGAGGCGGCGCTGGAGCAAAAGCGGATTCAGTTCGCCACCTATCCGGTGCTGAGCGGGCAGGGCAAGCTGATCCACTTCGAAGCCCCTGCGCGCATGCAGAATTACCAGAGTTCATTGTGGATGTCGGCGCAGGAGTTCATGCCCTGGGCCAGCCGCCTGGGCCTGATCGAGCGGATTGACGAGGCCGTGTTCGATGCCGCGCTGATCTGGCTGGAAACCCACGACGGCCCCTTGTGCATCAACGTGTCGCCGCAGTCGGTGTGCGATCCGATGCTGATTGTGCGCTACCAACAGGCGCTCAACCGGCAGCCGCACCTGGCGCAGAAGCTGTGGATGGATATTCCCGAGTTTGTGGCCTATCGTCATCCCCGCGAATTCAGGGTGTTCTGCGGCACGCTGAAAAGCCAGGGCTGCAAAATCGGCCTGGAACACGTGGGCAACCAGATTTGCCATGTCGGCGAGCTATACGACGTGGGCCTGGATTACCTGAAAATCGACAGCGCGATTATTCGGGACATTGACCAGAGTCCGGGCAACCAGACCTTCCTGCGCGGCTTGTGCACGATTGCGCACACCATGGGCATGATGACCATCGCTGAAGGCGTCCTCAATCAGCAGGAGATCGACTGTCTGAAGGAGTTGGGCTTCAAGGGAATGACCGGCCCCGGCATCGTGCTGGGCTGAGCGTCCGCTGCGGGACCGCTTGGCGAACTGGTCTCAAATGGTCTCGTCGTTTCCGCCAAGTAGGTAGAGCGTACCCAGCGACTGACGCATCGACCGGCGCTCCATCAGTTTTTCCTGCGCCGGCAGCGGTAGGTCGGTAAATCGGATCACATCGCGGTCGATCAGCAGATCGATCAGATCTTCCAGCACCCGCACCAGCCGCATGTCGGACTGTTGCAGCGTGCTTTGCTCCAGCCCCGCACTGCGCACGAACTCGAGCAGTTCCGGCGAAGTGGAAGTGATCTCCTCCAAACCATCCCCGGGCTCAAGGCTCAATGCGGTGATTCGTCCCTGCTCGTCGCGCTTTACATACGGCATATGCTGTTCCTTTAATCCAGGCTGACGATCAGTCCGTAATCAACTTGCCCTGGCTGAAGAGGTTTTGGATGATCTGCTGGTCGGACGTAAACGAGCCGACGAGATTGACCCCTTCCAGTTGGATAATCTGATCAGGCGCGCTGGTTAAGGTACCGTTCGATTTGACGGCGACCGTGGTCGTGTTCGTTCCGGCATTGAACGTAAAGTGCAGGTAGTCGGCAAGGTTGCCTGCGTCGGTGCCTGTATGGGACTCGCCTACCAGCAGATCCCTGAGGTCGAGCTTGTCGCTGTTCGCGACGTTGTCGAAATCC
>JAWOJD010000068.1:0-8917 GCA_046484355.1 Thiobacillus sp. | reverse complement strand
CCGAACCATCTCTCACGAGCGTTCGGTTGGCCATCCCTGACCACGCCTTGGGGCTTCCCGTGTTGCGCGCGCTTCCCTTGTGTACATGCTGTCGCCACTACCCCGGTGCAGCAACTGCGGTTCCAACTTTGCTCATTTCCGCAGCCGTATCAGCCTTCCCCAGTAAGGCTGCTGGGTCGGCCTGCACGATGGCATTTCGAGGTTTGCTCAGCGTTCACTCGCGTTACGGCCTGCACACTCGCGCTGTCACCATATATTGTGACCCGCTAGCCGAAGGCTTCAGCCATTTCGTTACCTCCATGACTGCTCCGGTTACTTCCGGCTGGAGCATTTTGCCGGGTGGGGCTTGCACCCACTGGGAAGCGCCGCCTTTGCACGGCGCACGCCAAAGCTACCGATGGAGATCGGAACTGATTACTTCCGCAACGGGTTCGTCACCGGACGTAGGCCAGGAAATTTTGCCGAACGGCAGCTTTCTGATTTCCTCTGCTGCAGGACACGACCACGAACAATCGGTCGAGGGTGACCTCAATGTAATTTGCAGATTTTGGCTCAATGTCCGTGACGATGATGGATGTCCGGAAAGTGTGGGTGCTTGTGGGTCAAAGCTAGATGTCGATGAAGATGGCTGTGCGGCTCACTACCATCCCACTCGACATCATGCTTATGCTGGTGGTGCGCGTCGTGGACGTGTGGATGGGTGTGTTCGAGTGGCTCATGCGTGTGTTCATGCTCGTGATGTTCGGTCAGATGCAACCAAACTCCCAAACCCATCAGGCAGGCAGCCACCCAGAACGGCGCAGGCGTGGATTCGCCCAGCAACAGGATGGCGATGGCCGCACCGATGAAGGGTGCCGTGGAGAAATAGGCGCCGGTGCGGGCCGTGCCCAGTTTGCGCAGGGCCAGCACGAACAGAACCAGGCTCAGACCATAGCCAACCAGGCCGACGGCCATGGCGGCCCCCACAGTGGACCAACCCGGCAAGGATGCCCCCAATAGCAGGGCGAGGCTGGTGTTCACTGCGCCGGCTGTCCAGCCCTTGGCGCCCGCAATGAACAGTGCGTCCGAATTGGACACCCGGCGCGTCAGGTTATTGTCGATGGCCCAGCACAGGCAGGCGGCGGCAATGGCCAGGGGACCGATCCAGTTTGGTGTCGCCCCCCCGCCTGTGGGCCAAGCCAACACAGCGCCCCCTGCGACAATGAGCAGCATGCCGAGCACGATGCGGAAATCGGCGTTCTCCTTGAAGATGACCCAGGCTAGGACGGCCGTGAACACCGCCTCCAGATTGAGCATGAGTGAGGCCGCGCCCGCATCGGTATGGGTGAGGCCGAACACCAGCAGGATCGGCCCCAGGAATCCGCCGAATACGATGGCGCCCGCAAACCAGCGCCATTCCCCTGTTGCCATCCCACCCGGTTTCCAGCCGCGATCCCGCCACAGACGAATCGCAGCCAATCCGAGACCGCTGCCCAGATAGAGCAGACCGGCCAACAGCAAGGTCGGCACCTCGCCCACCAGCAGCTTGACCAGTGGTGTGCTGGCGCCGAACAGAGCGGCAGCGGCCAAAGCTGGCCAGATGGCGGAGCGGGGATGACTCATGGAAAAGGTGGCCGGCGCATCGGCTTATTTCAGTTTAAAGGTCGCCTTCGCCGGGGTTTTCCCGGGCAGGGTTGTCGTGATCAAAACCCGCACGCCGACGCCGACCTTGAAGCTGCCTTTGGCCACCATCCGGTTATCGCCGGCAGGTTCCAGCTTGACCGTGGTCTTGTCGTTGCCGGCATAGATCACGGCCTCCGCCTGGGCACCCTGGGTGGGAACTGGCTTGCCGTGGTCGCTGACGTAAAGCGTCAGCGAGTCTGGCTTGGCGACCAGTTCGTAAGCCACGTTATGGAGTTCGCGCACCACGCCGCCGTATTTCGGCCCGTGGTCGTGGCCCGCGCCCGCAAGGGCGGGGGTGACATTCAGCGCAGCCGCAAGACCGGCGACAGCACACAGCGAGAGGATGGAAGATTTCATGCTTGACTCCTTTTCAATTCATTTCAATTCAAAATAAAACGGCAGCGAATCTCATACGGAATTGATGCCCTCGGTGGTACGCCGGTGCGGTGTATCGCCATCTGCCAGCAGCGTGTTGATCGCACCAAAGCGCAGGTACAGGGCCGGCACGACGATCATGTTCAGCACCGTCGAGCTCAAGAGGCCGCACAGGATGACCACCGCCATCGGTGCCTGTATCTCGCTGCCCGGTTCGCCGGCTGCGAGCGCCAGCGGTACCAGTGCCAGGCCGGCAGCGAGCGCAGTCATCAGGATGGGCACCAGCCGCTCCTCGGCACCGCGCTTGACCGCTTCCACCGCGTCGCGCACCCCTTCGTGTTCCACCAGATGGTGGATGTGCGAAATCATCATCACGCCGTTGCGGGTGGCGATACCGAACAGGGTGATGAAGCCGATGATCGACGCCACCGACAGTACACCGCCGGCGGCGAATACGCCGATCACCCCGCCGATCATGGCGAGCGGCAGGTTAAGCATGACCAAGAGCGCATCGCGCGCGGTACGGAAGGCGATGAAGAGCAGCAGGAAGATGCCAACCGTCACCGCCACCCCCAGCACCAGCAGCGTGCGCGAGGCGGCTTCCGCGCTTTCGAACTGGCCGCCGTATTCGATGTGGTAGCCGGCGGGCACCGTGACCCCTGCCGCCACATGCTGCCGAATGTCAGAGACCACGCTCGCCAGATCGCGCCCGGCCACGTTGGCCATCACCACCATCTTGCGCTGCACGTTCTCGCGGCTGATGGAATACGGCGCGCGATCGTTGCGGATGTCGGCCAGCGCCGACAAGGGCAGGCGCGCGCCGTCTGCAGTGGTGATGAGAGTGCCGCGCACCGCGTCGAGGTTCGCCCGCGTCGACGGGTCAAAGCGCAATACCAGATCGAAGCTCGCCTGGCCCTGCTGCACACGATCCACCGGCATGCCTGAGAACGCGGTCGTGATCGCATCCGATACCTCGCGCATGGAGAGACCATGCTGCGCCAGCGCCTCGCGGCGGAAGCGTACGGTGAGGAAGGGAATTTCGGTCTGCTGCTCGTCGGTGACGTCCACCGCGCCAGGAATTTCCTGCACGACGGATTTGACACTTTCGGTCAGCCGGCGCAACTCATTCAGGTCCGGCCCAAATATTTTCACCGCGATATTCGAGCGGCTGCCCGACAGCATGTGGTCGATGCGGTGCGAGATGGGCTGGCCGACGACGATCTGGGTGCCGGGCACGCTGGTGAAATCGGCGCGTAGCGCGGCGAGGAAGTCTTCCTTGCTGCGTTCGACCATCTTCAGTGTCACCTCCATTTCCGAGCCCGACACGTCCATGGCGTGAGGATCGCCCTCGGCGCGGCCGGTGCGGCGTGCCGTGTCCACCACCTCGGGATGCGACAGCAGAATATTCTCCACCATGCGGCCCAGGCGGTCGGACTCTTCCAGCGAGGTGCCGGGCAGCGTGGCCATGCCCACGGTGAGTGTGCCTTCGTTGAAGTCCGGCAGGAACGCCCGCCCGGCGAAGCCCAGCGTAACCAGCGCAGCGGCCAGCGTCGCCACGCTGACCCCGGCCACGGTTTTCCAGCGCGTCATCGTCGCGTCCAGCACGCGGCGATAGCCGGCCTTGAGGCGGTAGATGAAACGCGGCTCGATGCTTTCGCGCACGGTCTTCGAGTTTGGCAGCAGCAGCGCGGCCAGCACCGGCGTCACGGTGATCGCCACCACCAGCGAGGCGGCCAGTGAGACCACGTAGGCCAGACCCAGCGGCGCCATCAGCCGGCCCTCGACCCCGGAGAGGAAGAACAGCGGCAGGAACACCAACATGATGATGAGCGTGGCGAACACGATGGAACCCTGGATTTCGCGCGTCGCTTCAAACACCAGGTGCAGCATGTTGACCTGCTGCTCTACCGGCTTGGCGCGGTTCTCGCGCAGGCGGCGAACGATGTTCTCGACCACGATAATGGCGTCGTCTACCAGCGCACCCAGCGCGATGGCCATGCCGCCCATCGTCATGGTATTGATCGTTGCACCCAGTGCTTTCATGGAGAGAACCGCAGCCACCAGCGACAGCGGAATGGCCACCAGGCTGATCGCAGTGGCGCGCGCCGAGAGCAGGAAAGCAAAGACGATGATCACCACCAGAATCGCGCCCTCGATCAAGGCCTTGTTCAGGTTGTCGATGGAAACGCGGATGAAATCGGCCTGGCGGAAGATGTGGCGCTCGATTTTCATGCCCTGGGGCAGTCCGCCCTGGATCTCTTCGAGCGTGGCGTCAAGGCGATCGGTCAAGTCCAGGGTGTTGGCCCCCGGCTGCTTCTGGATGCCCAGTACCACCGCCGGCTTGCCGTTGTGCGAGCCAACGCCGCGCGTGGGCGCGGGGCCGATGCCCACCTCCGCCACGTGCCGCACCAGTACCGGCTGGCCGTTGCGCCGGACCACCATGGTGTTGGCGATGTCATCCAGGACTTCGATGCGCCCCAGACCCTGGATCAGGTACTCCTGGCCACCTTCCACCATGAAGCCGGCCGAGGTGTTCTGGTTGGCGTCGCGCAGTGCCCGTGCCACTTCGTCCACGGTCAGGCCATAGGCCGCCAGCCGCTCGGGATTCAGCGTCACCTGGAACTGCTGGGTGTCGCCGCCGATCGGCAGCACCTCGGCCACGCCGGGCACTGCCAGCACGCGCCGCTTGATCACCTGCTCGGCGGTGTTTTTCAGCGTCATGCCGTCGTGCTGGTCGGAGGCGAGCGCGATGTACAGTATCTCGCCCATGATCGACGCCGCCGGCGCCATGGCGGGTGCCGGAATGTCGGCCGGTAGCGAAGCACGTGCGAGCTGCAGGCGCTCGGCCACCACCTGGCGAGCCAGGTAGAGGTCGGTGCCCCACTCGAATTCCACCGTGACGACCGACAGGCCGATCTTGGTCGACGAGCGCACTCGGCGCACGTCGGGTGCGCCGTTCAGCGCGGTTTCAATGGGAAAGGTAACGAGGTTCTCGACGTCGGTCGGCGCCATGCCGTGAGCTTCGGTGACCACGGTCACGCTTGGCGCGGTGAGGTCGGGGAAGACATCCACTGGCGTTTGGGTGGTCTGCCACCCGCCCCAGGCAAGCAGCAGGACGCCGGCGAGGACGACGAAGAGTTTATTGCGCAGCGACCACGCGATGATGTGTCCGATCATGGCGTCATGCCTCCGAAGGGCCGCCCCGAGAGGGCATGACTAGCGAACGTAAGTGAGCAAGGTAAAGTCATGGCGTCTCCCAATCAGTGCGCATGGCCGTGGCCGATTTGCGCCGTGCCAGTGGACGCCAGTTTGACCAGATAGGCACCGCGCGAGACCACGCGGCTTCCCGGTGTCAGGCCGTCCAGCACTTCCACCCAGTCGCCCTCGCGTGCGCCCAGGCGAACTGTGCGCCGCTCGAAGGATTCGCCGCCCGCTTGCACGAACACCACGGCCATGCCGCCCTCGTCTAATACGCTCGACGCCGGGATCGCCACGGCATCGCGCGCCCCTCCACCAAACACCTGAGCCTGCACTGCCATGCCAATGGGAAGATTACGGTCGGTTGCGGTGAACTCGAACACCACCGGTACGGTACGGGTGGTGGCATCCACTACGCCACCGACGGCGATGAGCCGGCCGTTTTTGCCGGGGACGATTTCGACACTGCGTTCATCGCCGGCCACCCGGAACGCGGCGCCGCTCGGGTTGGCGAGTCGCGCCGCGTCAGATTCAGGAACGCGTAGTTCCAGCCACAGGCTGCGACGATCGGCAATGTGGAACAGCAACGCGCCCTCCGGAGCAAACGCCCCGGGCGACACGCGCACATCGGCAAGGGTCCCGGCCACCGGCGCACGGACGGGGATGCCGCCCCCTGCACCGCTGTACTGCCCCAGACGCTGCTGGGCAGCAGCAAGCTCGGCTCGAGCCAAGGCTGCGGCTGCCCGTGCAGCCAGCACCCTTTTCTCGGGCACGGCTTCCTCACGATAGAGCCCTTCCAGTCGCGTCAGCTCCTGGCTGGCCAGATCGCGCTCGACTTGCGCCTTGTTCGCTGCAGCCCGCAGGGTGGCGAGATCGGTTTCCCCCCCCATGCGCGGCACCAGATAGGCAAGCAGCTCGCCTTTCTTCACCGCCTGGCCCAGGCGCGGGAAAGCGCCTGCGGACTGAACCTGTCCCGCCGCCGGGGCGGTGAGCTGGGCCTCGCCGTCCGGACGGGCGCGCAGAACACCGGTTGCATGGATCGATGGACGGATGGACCGTGTCACCACCTCCGCTGTGGCGAAGTCGACCTTCCATTGCTGTTCCTTGGTAAACCCGATGCCCTCGTCGTCGTGTGCAGCGGGTGCCGCATCGGCGGCCTTGCGGTCGGGGTACACGGTCACCGGCCCTAGCTGATGCGTCACGCTGAATTCGGCTGTATTCACCTCGATGGAGAGTTCCCGCTCGCCCGCATGCTTCGGGGTTGCCTCGGGGCGGAAGATGCCGGGCTGGCTGAGGCCATCGACGGTGAACACCTCGTCAGCCTGACCGTCGCCGCTGAGTCGCACGGTGACCTTGCCGGCGGTGACCGCCCTGAAGTCGGAGAGGCGGCTCAAATGGGCGGCGAAGGCGGATTTCTCGCCGACCACCAGGCGGGGAAACTCGACGAACAGTTCGGTACGGTCGGAGAAATGGGTGAGTTTTTCGCCGCCGGAACCGTGGTCTTCGTGTCCGGCCTCGGCTGCGGGGGGATGGCTGCCGTCTGCGGCATGCTCGTGGTCCCCCTCGCTGCAACCAATCAGGAAAAGAGCGGCACAAAGGGATGCAATAAGGGGCTTGTTCATTGGTCGACACTCCCGGTCAACAGGTCATATTCAATGCGGGCATCGCGTGCCCGCTGTTCAAATTCGAGCGCGGTGGTTTCCGCTTCCAGCGCGCCGCGATAGGCGTCGAGCAATTCCAGCAGGCTTGATTCGCCCCCCTGGTAGGCGGATTCAGCAATGCGCAGCAGTTCGGGGGACGCCGCCACCGCGCGGCTGCGATAGTCGGCCGCCGTTGCGCGCAAGCCCTCGGCCTGACGATATAGACCACGCAGTTCGCCTTCGGCACGGCTACGCGCCAAGCGGTACTCGGCACGCACCTGCATGGCTTCAGCTGCCGCACGTTGCTGACCGGCCTGTTGGCGGTCGAACACTGGCAGTGGAACGGAAAGCGAAAGCGCCACGCCGTTTTCGCGGATGCTGCCGTTATCGACAAACTTGGGGCCTATGCCCACGGTCACGTCTGGAATCCCCCCACTCTTAGCAGCCCGGCCTTCCAGATCGGCCGCCTCGGCGCGGCGGGACAGCGCCTGCAGATCGGGACGCTGATCGAGGCCGGGTAGTGCCACGTCAACGGGAGGTGGAGACGGCGGCAACAACTCGCCTTTCAGGACAGGCGCTTCGGACGTGCCGGTGAGCGCCATCAGGTGTGCCAAGGCGCGATCCAGTTCGGCGCGCTCGGCTGCCAGGCGGGCATCCGCTGTCAGGCGTTCGCGGGCAAGGCGGCGCCGGTCATAACCGGATGCTTCGCCCGCACGGGCGAGCTTGGTGACCACGCCTTCGATCCTGACGAAACGCTGCGCCCAGGCCGAGGTTGCGCGGATGGTCTCCTGACGGAACAATACTTCGTGGAAGCTGCGCCGGATCTCGGCGGCCATTTCGAGTTGCCGGCTGGCGTTGCCGGCGGTGACGGCTGCCAACCGACGACTGGCCGCTTCACGATGCAATCCGCGGCGGCCTGAAACATCGAAGGTTTGCCCGAGCATCCAGGTTTGTTCAACCGTGTTCGGCGAGCCACCGACGTGTTCCCGGCTGTAGCTCAGCGTGGGATTGGGAAACTGGCTGGCAGCCAGGGCATCGGCCTCGGCTGCCCGGACGGCACCGCGCGCCAGATCGGCGAAATCGGCGCGCGCCAGACCCAGGCGCACCGCCTCGGCCTCGGTTAGCGGGGTTTGTGCCCACACTGCCAACGGCAGTGCGAGCAAGAATACGGATAGCGTGAATCGCATGGTCTTCCTCGAGATCAAAACAGGGGACGAAGAACACCGGCGTGTGACAGGAATACGCGGCGTAAAGCCGCGTCAGGCAAGCGCTCGCCGGTTCAGGCGCGCGCTAGAGGGGGGCGATCGAGAAGCGGGGGAGTGCGGGACAAAAAAGCCGCGGGTTGATGAAGAATCGGCCCGCCGTGCAAGGTCATATCCAGCGCAAGGCCGGATTCCGTCAGGATGGACGAGAAGACAGGATGGGTGTGGCCATGATGTCCGTCCTCGTTGTGCTCCTGATTATTCGTGCCGCCAGAAGCGTCGTGATCCGGGTGACCGCTTTCGTGATGATCATGGTCATGCGTATGAAAGCCCGCAGTGGCCACATTTTTCCCCACGTGTCCATGCAAGCCCGCCGCCGCGGCCCAGGCGAACTGGAGCGGAACGATGAGCATGATGATCAGGGCGATGAGGCGACGCATGAAGTATATTCTACAGAATTGATCGTATCCACCAAGGGTTCGTTAAATACCCAGTTCGATTCTTCACAAAGACATAACCTGTGTGATGAACTGGAGCTGCTGAGCAGGCTAGTAAAAGTGGCTGTTCCTCGCTGTGAGATGGACGCCTGGTGATCAAGTCATGAGCGGCAGTTTCGGGTCGGGAGTGTGAAATCGCCATTTTAGAAAGCTAACGCATTCAGCTTGTATTTCTAATCAACGACCGGTGTGCAGCACATAGCAGACCCGATTGACTCAGAACGCCACCGGCGGCTCTGGCCGATGACTTGCCAATCATGCCAGCTCAGACACCGACAGCTTACTGGGCTACACCGTCCGTCCAGGAACGCATATTCCGGCGCACTCAATGACGGCAGACAGT